>CAJBSQ010000126.1 GCA_903958265.1 uncultured Planctomycetaceae bacterium | reverse complement strand
CCGCCGATTCCCGGGAATGACCGGATAAAAAACAGGCAGGCGGCGGGATCGGCGTGAGGATGGCGAGCGTGGGGCTGCCGCAGCCCGGCGAGACAACTCATGCCGTCCCGAAGCCGAGGTTGGGCTCACCAGCCCGCCTCCTGCGGAACGCTGGCGAGCGTGGGGCCCCGCAGCCCGGCGAGACAACTCATGCCGTCCCGCAGCCGATAGACAGTCAGTCTTCCGCGCCGGCGCCCACGAGCACACCCGTCGCTTCGGTCGAGTCCTCGGGGTGCCACAGCGGCATGCCCCGCTGGATGCGGTCGGCGAGGATGGTGATCTTCTGCTTGGAGCCGGCAGGGGCCGTGGTCGGAACGAAGTCCATCGTGCACTGGGGCTCGAAGTTCTCGTCGTGACCGTACAGTTCAATAATTTCGAAGACGTTTCGGATCCGGGCCATCGGGAAGAAACCACTCCTTATCGGTGTGTGAGGTTGGCGTGTGAGGTTAGGGCGCCAGTCGCAAGCATTCATCGAACTGACGGAACGGCCCGCCGGCTCAGAATGCTTCGCTCCCGTTGATGTGTCGCTGCCCCGACGCACGCGGCCAACAAGCCTGCCCAGTGGGGCTGACTGCAGCAGTGCGTCAGGAGACCCGCGGTTGTGGAGGCGAGGGAGCCGTGGCGGGCGCGACGAGCGACGGGAACGGAGTCATTATGGACTCGAGAATGCGCGAGTCAAACATTTCGCAACGCGAGCAAACAGCCCGGAAAAACTGGGCAATCCGCAGGGTTTGCCGAGACGTCACTGCCCTGGCGGACCGGGGGGGAGCACGATCTCAATGTCACCCGGGGGAGGCTGCGCCGCGGCCGGTGATGCGGGCTGGGCGCCCGGGTCGAACTTGGGCGTGTCGGTGCCGGTGCGGGCCTCGAGATCGGCGGTCAGCGACAGTTTCTCGCCGCCTGCTGGGCGGAGTTCCAGCATGGTGACGCCCCAGGCGTCTCGGGTCTTCTTGCCCTCGACGACCACCACGCCCTGGCTCTTGGAGCCGGTGGCGTCGAACTGCAGCGAGGCGATGCCGTCAGTCTCGTTGGCCGTGCCACGGACCGCGGTACCGCAGGTGACCGGGCCCCCGAGTGTCTCCGCAACGCGAGCATTGCCGCGCACCTCCTCGACGGCCTCCACCACCAGCGGATGCTGCGAGAGCGGTCGGCAGCCGACGGCCCCCGCCAGAGCCACGAAAGCCACGAAGCAGGCGACGATCGGGAGGCGAATCATGAGAGGTTTCCGGAAAGGACGAAGCGCTCGAACGACGTGCGGTGGCCGGCTTCCGAGGTCCACGATCAGCCCTTGGCGTCGTGGGCCCGGCACCAGGCGATGATGTCGGCCGTGGCCTTGGGGAGCCCACCGGCGGCGGGCTTCGGCGCCGCGGCTTTGGGTGCGACGGGAGCGGCTTCCGGCTCCGGCTCGGCAGTTGCGGCCGGTTTCTCGGCGGCAGGCGGGGCGGCGGATGCCTTCGCCGCTCGGGCTCGCGCCAGGATTTCCGCCGTGGAGAGTTTTCCACCCGCAGCAGGTTTGGATGGTTCGGCCGGCGTGGTCCCGCCTGCCTTGCCGCGGGCGGCGGCAAGGATATCGGCCGTGGAGGGCTTCTTGCCGCCGGCAGCCGCGGGCTTCGTGTCGCCGGTAGCCGCGGGCTTCGCGGCTTCCTTGGCCGGCTTCGCTGCCGGCTTGGGGGCCGCAGGCTTCGCTGCTTTTTCTTTCGGCTCCACGGGCCGCGGAAGCGGCTTGGGGACAACCTTCAGGCACGAGGGGTCGACGTCGTACCAGGCCGTGTTGTTGTACTGATCGAACTCGACCAGGCAGCGGCCGTTCATGTTGACCGTCTTGACCTGGCCGGTTGATTGCGCGAACCGCGCCAGTTCGGGGGCCGCCGAGTCGATCACCACGTACTTGTCAGTCCACTCGGACTTGAGTCGCTCAATGACGTCGAACATGGGCGAAGCGGTCGCGGTCGGAGAGAGGGGGGTGTCAGCCACGTGAATGTGATCGATCGCCCGAGGGATCGCAAGATGCCGTCGCCGTGGCCGTCACGGGCTCGGGCTTCGCTGGGCCGGGGCAGCGGCCTGAATGCCCTCCGGGCCGATGCTGTAGGCCCACTGCACGGTCGCAGGGAAGCCTGTCGCCGCGTCGGGTGGGGCCACGGACTCCGTAACGCTACCGGTGGCATAGGTCGACCCCAGCCAACTCGGCCGCTCCTTCACACGGCAGGCGATTTCAAACAGGAGCGTGTCGGCACGCTCGGGGTGCGGCCGGACGCTCGCCGAGAAGTGCGAGCGGCCGGCCAGGCCCACGGCCAGGAGCGCCGGCCCCCCCTGCAGATTGATCGCCGAGAGTTCGACCAGCGGGGGGGACACGGGCCAGCGAGCGTCGCCG
This sequence comes from uncultured Planctomycetaceae bacterium, assembly GCA_903958265.1. GTDB lineage: Bacteria > Planctomycetota > Planctomycetia > Pirellulales > UBA1268 > QWPN01. Next base: position 13,034 of record CAJBSQ010000126.1, on the reverse strand, counting down.
CCGTCGGCCGTTCCCTCGACCGATTCGGCCAGGCTTTCACCGGCGAACGTGACCGTATGCCGCCAGCGGACACCGCGCCACCGCAAGACCACCGCGGTCCCGCCTGATTCCAGCCGCACCGGGGGCCGCGTCCGGTGAGGGGCGGGGGGCAGGGCGGACGGGTCGCGGCGATCGGGTGGGAAAGGCATGATGGCGTCGTGTCTTCAGCATACGGCAGCCCTGCCGGTCGTGCGGAGGCCGCCCCCAGGGTTGCACCATGGAACCGCGTCGTTCGCTCGGCTGGCCGATCATTCTCGGCGTCGTGCTGATCGCGGCGATCATCGCCCTGGCGGTGGGCTGGGTGCTCGTCAGCATCGCCGCCGCGCTGGGCTCGCAGCACGCCGTCTTCTACTGGACGATCCTCGGGGTCGGCGTGGCCCTGTTGGTGGTGGTGCTGGCGGGGGTGATCGTGTACCTCGCGCTGACCGTGAAGGCCATCGCCCTTTCGCAGCGGCAGAGCAACTTCATCGACAGCGTGACGCATGAACTCAAGAGCCCGCTGGCGTCGCTGAAACTCTCCCTGCAGACACTCACCCGCCGTGCCGTGCCGGCCGAGCAGCAGGCCGACTTCCACCGCATCATGCTTCAGGACGTCGAGCGGCTCGACATGCTCATCGACCACCTCCTCGACGCCGCCAAGACGCTCCAGCGGCGGCCGCAGGCCGGGGACGACGTCGCCGACGTCGAGGCGCTGCTCCAGGGCGTCGCGGCGGCCGTCATTCAGCGGCACGGCGTCGTGGCCGACGTGATCACCGTGCAGGCGGTGAAGGGCACGCCGCTCCTCGTGGTGGGCAGATCCGCCGACGTCGAGATCGTGCTCCGCAACCTGCTCGACAACGCGGTGAAGTATTCGCTGCCTGATCCACGAATCACGGTCACGCTCGGCCGTACCAACACGGGCCGCGTGCGGATTGCCGTGGCCGACAACGGCCCGGGGATTCCGATCCCGCTGCGGCCACTGATCTTCAAGCGGTTCGTCCGTCTCGGGAGCGAGTTGGAGCGGTCGACGCCAGGGACCGGCCTGGGCCTGTTTCTCGTCAAGTCGCTCGTGCGGCAGATGCGCGGCAAAGTCAGTGCCCGCGGCCGCCAGCCACCCCCAGGAACGGTGTTCGAGGTCGAACTCCCGGCGGCATGACGCCGGCTTTTCAGGGGCGATGCCGCTGATCTAATCGGGCCATGCATACTCCCCCATCCACTCCCACGTCGCCATCGGTCGACGTGGTTCCCATTCGTCGCGTCCTCGTGAGCGTGTTCGACAAGGCCGGTCTCGATCGGCTCGCCGCGGCCCTCAAGGCCGCGGGCGTTCGCGTCGCCAGCACCGGCGGCACGGCCACGGCGTTGGCCAAGCTCGGCGTGTCTGTCGACGACGTCTCGGCGATCACCGGTTTCCCTGAGGTGCTCGACGGTCGCGTGAAGACCCTGCACCCGCATATCTTCGCAGGCATTCTTGCCCGCAGCGACCGGCCCGACGACATGGCCGTGCTCGCCGAGCACTCGATCGATCGCTTCGATGCGGTGATCGTCAATCTCTACGACTTCCAGAGCGTGATCACCACGCCCGACTGCACGCCGGCCCAGGCGATCGAGTTGATCGACATCGGCGGTCCAAGCCTCGTGCGGGCGGCGGCCAAGAACCATGCCTTCACGAGCGTCGTCACGAGCCCCGCCCAGTACGACTCCTTCATCGCGGCGCTCGCCCGCGGGGGCACCACGCTGGCGGAGCGGCGGCAGCTGGCAGCTGCGGCCTTCGAGCAGACAGCGACATACGACGCCGTGATCGCCCGCTGGATGGCCCGGCATGCGGGCCTCGTCGCCGAGGCTCCGGCGGCAGCGTCCGTCGCCGATGTCGCCGATGATCTGCCGCTCCCGGCACGGGTGACCTTCGAACTCGAGCGGCGGCTGCCGCTCCGCTACGGCGAAAATCCGCACCAATCGGCGGCGTTGTATGCGCCCGCCGGCACGCATCTGGGCCTCGCGGGCCTCAAGCAGCTCTGCGGCAAGGAACTCTCCTACAACAACCTCCTCGATCTGGATGCAGCCACGCGGCTGGCGGGCCTGATCCAGGATCCTGCCGCCGTGGTCGTCAAGCACACCAATCCGTGCGGGGCGGCGTCTGAGGGCACCGTGGCCCATGCCCTCATGGCGGCCATGTCAGCCGACCCGACGAGCGCCTTCGGCTCGATCGTGGCCGTCAACAGGCTCTTCGATCGCGAGTGTGCCGAGGTGCTCTGCGGCCCCGGCCTGTTCGTGGAGGTGATCGCAGCACCCGCCTTCGCGAAGGATGCGGTCGAAATCCTCACCACCCGGCCCACATGGAAGGGGAGCGTGCGGCTCGTCGAGGTGCCCGCTGGTGACCCGTGGGAGGCGACCGCGGGGCTTGAACTGCGGAGCGTGGCCGGTGCCCTGCTCGCCCAGCGTCCGGATGACGAGTGCGATGATCCCGCGACCTGGCGGGTGGTGACGAGCATCGCTCCGCCCCCCGCCCTGACCCAGGACCTCGACTTCGCCTTCACGCTCGTCCGGCGGCTGACGAGCAACGCCATCGCCGTCTGCCGGGGCACGAGCCTCGCGGGCGCAGGCATCGGCCAGACGAGCCGAGTCGATGCCGTGCGGCTTGCCTTGGAGAAGGCCGGGCCCAAGGCGAAGGGGGGCGTGCTTGCCTCCGACGCCTTCTTCCCGTTTCCGGACTCGATCGAACTGATCGCCAGAGCAGGCGTCGCCGCGATCGTGCAACCGGGGGGCTCGAAGCGGGATGCCGAGGTGATCGCCGCGGCCGACGCGGCAGGCATTCCGATGGTGTTCACGGCCCGCCGGCATTTCCGGCACTGATTTGGAGCGACTGCCCGTCGGCTATAGTCGACCGGACGTGGATGGGCTGCTTAGGGATGCGGCTCGAGCGGAACGCGAGGTGGCACGATGGCAGGTGGCAGCCGGCGCGGCTTCAGCCTTGTCGAGATCCTGGTGGTCGTGGCGATCATCGGTCTCCTGCTCGGGCTCCTGCTCCCGGCCGTGCAGTCGGCGCGGGAATCGGCCCGCAGGCTCGGATGCGGATCGAATCTCAAGCAGGTGGGCCTGGCCGTGATGGCCCACCACGAGGCCCGCCGGCTGCTCCCGACAACGGTCTCCTCGGGCACGATCGCGAGGCGAGGCGATTTCGATCCGCGGTCCGGCACGTCGCACTCGTGGCTGGTGCAGATTCTTCCATTCCTCGAGGAGCAGGCACGGTTCGACCGGTTCGACCTCTCCCGCAGCCTGTTCGAAGCCGCGCCACACCAGGGTGTGCCGGGGCCCGAGTCGGATCGGCCCGATGTGCTGGCCTGCCCCAGTGACCCGGGGGGGCCACCCTTTCGTCACGACACGCTCACGAAGGGCCGCCCGTGTGGCAAGGGCAGCTATGCGGCCTGGGCGAGTCCGTACCACGTCGAGTTTCAGCACCGCTTTCCGGCGGCCCTCGGCTGGCGGCCGCGGCCGCGACTCCACGATCTTCGCGACGGCCTGCATGCGACCATCATGGCCGCGGAGGTGATCGCTGGCCCCGAGGCATGGGATGCCCGTGGAGCGTGGGCCGTCGGCTGGAACGGTGCGAGCGTGCTGGCCTACGACATGCACCCGTATCCCGACGCGCCGCCGTTTCGGCATTTCCCGATGAGCCTTGGGCATACGCAGCGGCCCAATATCCGCGATCCCGCGGTCAACGTCGATGTGTTGTACGACTGTTCGGATCAGGATGGCGATACCCACCGCAGGATGCCGTGTGCCGAGTGGCAGGAAGACGACATCTGGAGGTATCTCTCGAGCGCGCCGCGGAGCACGCACCCAGGCGGCGTGCAAGCGCTCTGGGCCGACGGCCGCGTGGAGTTTCTGGCCGACACCGTCGACGAGATCGTGCTCGCCTACCTGATCGCCATCGACGACGGCCGCCCGGTGCAGGTGCCGGCGCGGTGATCGGGGACAGCTCACGGCAAAGGCGGGTAGACTCGGAAGCCGTCGTGCTCGTGGTCGTCCCCGACGGGAATGCTCGAGAGCGGTCCCCGAACGAGGTCCTGAAATGCATGACATCCTCGCCGAGATCGTGACGCGGAAGCGGATCGAGGTGGCGGTGGCACGGGACCGGGTGCCGACGGCGGCGCTCGAGGGACGGCTCTCGGTGGCCCCGGCGGTGCGGGATTTCTTCGCGGCGCTCGCGGCGCCCGGGCCGATCAGGCTGATCGCCGAGTTCAAGCGGAAGAGCCCGTCGGCCGGTGAGATCCGCCCGGGAGCCACGATCGAGGAGGTCGTGGGCGGCTACGCCGCCGCCGGGGCGAGCTGCCTCTCGGTGCTCACCGACGGCCCCGGGTTCGGCGGCAACCTCGTCGATCTCGAGAGCGCCCGGATCGCCGTGCCGCTGCCGGTGCTCCGCAAGGAGTTCGTGGTCGACCGCTACCAGGTGATCGAGGCGCGGGCCCACGGGGCCGATGCGGTGCTCCTGATCGCCGAGTGCCTCGACGATTGCCTGCTGCGGAGCCTCTATCGCGAGATCCTCGACCTTGGCATGACGCCGCTGGTGGAACTCCACGACGCGGAGAACCTTCCCCGCGTGCTCGACCTTGGCGCCACGCTCGTGGGGATCAACAACCGTAACCTCAAGACGATGACCACCGATCTCGACACCGTTCTGCGGCTTCGCGAGCAGGTGCCCGACGAGGTGGTGCTCGTGGCCGAGAGCGGCATCAAAACCCGGGCCGACGTCGAGCGGCTCGAGGCGGCGGGCGTCGCCGCGATGCTCGTGGGCGAGTCGCTGCTCACCCAGCCTGATCCGGGGCGGGCGGCGGCGGCGCTCCTGGGCCGCTGACGAACTTGTAGCCGATACCTCGGACCGAGAGGAAGTGGACGGGCCGTGCCGGATCCTCCTCGAAGGTCTTCCGCAGGTTGAGCATGAAGGTGTCGACCGTCCGCGTTGCCGGCGGCCGGTTCATGCGCCAGACTTTCGTGAGCAGCTCCTCGCGGGTCACCACCTTGCCCTCGTGCTGCACGAGGTATTTCAGCAGTTTCATCTCCAGGCTCGTGAGTTTGACCGGCACGTCTCGAATCGAAGCTTCCCAGGTCTCGAAGTTGACCTCCGCGGAGCCAAATCGCACGGTGGCCGACGGGACGGCGTCGACCGGCTCGGCGGTCCTCTCGTCTCGGCCTCGCCGGGAGAGCAGGCTGCGGATGACCGACAGGAGTTCCTCGAGGTCGAAGGGCTTCTGCAGGTAGACGTCGGTGCCGGCGTCGAAGCCGCGGATTCGGTCCTCGACGAGCGTCCGCGCGGTGAGCATCACGACCGGGGTGTGGTCTCCCTTGGCCCGGATCTCTTCGCAGACGGCGTAGCCGCTCATGCCGGGAAGCATCAGGTCGAGCACCAGCAGTTCGATCGGTGGCGTCGCCGTGGAGAGAAGGTCGAGGGCGGTGGGGCCGTCGCCGGCGGTGGTCACCGTGTAGCCCTCAGCCTCGAGGTTGAACTTGATTCCAAAGGCGAGATGCTGCTCGTCCTCGACGACGAGGATGTGCGGCATGGCGGGGCATTCCGGATGGCGGTGCGACTGATGAAGGAGACGTGAGTGTATCTCCGGCACGATCCGGCGGGGCGGCGCGATTGACGAATGCGTTCACGCCGACCCAAGATGCAGCCGTACAAGGAGAAATTCGTGGCCGACATCGCCATCCAGCCGGTCGAGACGAGGAGCCAGCAGCAGCGGTTCATCCGCCTGCCCTGGCGGATCTACGCAGATGATCCCTGCTGGATGCCGCCGGTGATCATGTCGCAGCAGGAGCTACTCGGCTTCCGCAAGCATCCCTTCTACGAGCGGTCGAAGAGCCGATCGTTTCTTGCCACGCGGGGCGGTCGCGACGTCGGCCGAATCACGGCGATCGTCAACGCGGGCCACATCGACCGCTACAAGGAACAGCGGGGCTTCTTTGGATTTTTTGAGTGCGACGAAGACACGGCGGCGTCGCGGGCGCTCTTTCAAGCGGCGGGCGACTGGCTTCACGCCCAGGGGATGACGTGCATCCGCGGTCCGGCGAATCCCACGCTCAACTACGAGTGTGGCCTGTTGATCGAGGGCTTTGATACGCCCCCGTTCTTCATGATGACGCACAACCGGCCCTGGTATGCCCATCTCGTGGAGGATGCGGGCTTCGGCAAGATCGAGGACATGTTCGCCTTCTGGGGTGAGACCTCGATGCTCGGCGGGCTCGACCCGAAGCTGGTCACGATGGTGGAGGGAGTCAAGGAGCGGTTCGGCGTCACGATCCGGCCGCTCGACCGCCGTCGGTTTGCCGACGAGGTGCGGACGTTTCTCCACATCTACAACGAGAGCCTCGGCGGCACCTGGGGATTCGTGCCGCTCACGTCGGGCGAGATCGACCACATGGCGGCGAGCCTCAAGTACCTGATCGAGCCGGAACTCACCCTGGTGGCCGAGGTGGATGGCAAGCCGGTGGGCGCGGTGTTCTGCCTGCTCGACTACAACCCGCGGATCAAGGCGATCGATGGCCGCCTGTTTCCGTTTGGCTTCCTGCGGCTGCTCTGGAACAAGAAAGCCATCAAGCGGCTGCGGGCGATCAGTACCAACGTGGTCCCGGAATATCAGGCCTGGGGCATCGGCTTGGTGCTGATGAACGGGCTCTACGAGCGATTCATGAAGTGGGGCCTGCGGGAGGTGGAGTTTTCCTGGGTGCTGGAGAGCAACTACCTGTCGCGGCGGACGCTCGAGCGGGGCGGGGCGTTGGTCACCAAAAAATACCGCATGTACCAGGACGATCCGCCGCGGCCCTGACGGCTTTTTCAGCGGCGCCAGCGGCGGGGGGTGGTGCGGTAGGTGCCGCCGGCAAACCCACCGTTCCCGACGCCGCCGACACTCACGGCGCTACCGCGAGAGGCGCCACGGGATGGCGTGTTGTAGTAGGGCCAGACCCGCTTCCCCTGCCGCTGTGCCCGCTCCCACTGCATCGCCCCGTAGTTGACCCCGGAGAGGTTGAAGCTCGAGTACGGGTTTCGCGGGCTGACGGCCTCCGCCGGGCGGGCGGGCACGAGGAGCGCAGCGGCGAGGAGGGTGAGCGGGATCAGCGAGCGGACGGCATGCATGGCGGGATCCTGGCGACGTGGGGAAGGAGAGCGTACCGTGGATCTACGTATCGCCCGCCCCGACGGTTCGGCCGTGGGTCCGGCCGGTGAGGTCGGCGATCGCGGCCGCCACGGGCCGGTCGGAGGCCACGTAGAGATACTCGGTGTTGCGGGTGTGGCTGACCGTGCCGACCTTCTCACCGCGGAGATTGTGGATTCCGATTTGGGCGCCCACGTACCGCCGGAAGTCGGTCTCGATCGTGGCCAGATGGGCGCGTCCGCCGAACAGTCCACCGAGCAGGCCCTCCATCGCCGCGCGGTCGAGCCAGCCTTCGTTGTTGAATGAAACCAGAATCACGGGAGCCTGGATCGCGTGTAAAAGTTCCCGCATCGCCTCATGGAACCGAGGCCGGGAGTTGAAGATGCTGCGGCGGTCGCGGCAGTCGAGCCGCTTGCAGGCCACGCCGTAGACCGCGGGCTTGTCCCAGCGGACCAGCGACTCCCAGACATGGTAGTTGCCCAGGTACGAATGCTGGTTGTAGGGCGGGTCGACGTAGGCGAGGTCGGCGATGGTGCGGCCGGCGGCCTCGACCGCCTCGAGGCAGAGGGCCACGCTGGAACCGGCCGGCGACCGCGGCAGCACGTCGGGCATCCGGAGCACGAGATCCTTGGAGGCCCGCGGGGCCCATTGCTTGAGGTAGGCCATCTGCACGCCGGTGGTGGAGTCGACGCGGTCGGCGGCCTCCATGAGCGAGACGAGCATCACCGCCTCGAGGTCGGGCGGCAGCGACTTCGCGGCGATCGCCTCGCGGACGGCATCGATACGGCCGCCATTTTTGGGCTGGAAGAACCGCGACTGCACGCAGAACGTGTCGGTAAAGTAGCCGGGGGCAGCCGGGAGGCGGTTGAACTCCTCGATCAACTGCCGGGCGGGGCCTTCGACGGAGTCTCGATCTGCGGCGACGTAGCAGCGGGCCAACGCGTGCGCGAAGGCGTTGTGGTCGTTGGCAACGACGCGGTAGCCGCGGCCCTTGAGGGCGTGGCCCACCCGCGATGTGCCGCTGAAAAGGTCGAGCACCGTCGGCCCCGCCGCAAGCCGTCCGACGGCGTCACCAATCAGGTCGAGCAGCCGGCGCTTGGATCCGAGATACTTGATCATCGGCGGGTCGTTTGAGTGGCACGCGGGAACACCGTCGGAGGCGGGGAAAGCCTCGGCCGTGGAAAGCAAGGATAGCCCTCCGCGGCTGGATGTTTCTCGGCGTCTCGACGTTTCTCGGCGCTGGCTTCCCGGTCAGGGACGGGCGCGAGGAAGGCCGTCATCGGTCGGTCTGCCCTGGCCGCTTGGGCCGGTAGCCGACGCTCTTCCGCTGCCGGCCCTGCTTCCGGGAGCCCGGGGCGGGGCCGCTTGGTCCCTCGCCTGAAGTGGCGGGGCCGCCTCGGATGTGGTCGCCCGAGGTCCGCTCGGTGAACGCCCGCGTGGCCTCGCTCCGCTTTTGATCGAGCGCCTCCTTGGGGGGCCGGGCGGGGATCAGGCAGTCGCAGCCCGAGCCGATCAGGTCGTGGCGTCCGGCCTGTTCGAGCGCCCGTCGGACCTCGAAGTAGTTCTCGGGCTTGAAGAACTGGAGCAGCGCCCGTTGCATCCGCCGGTCGCGGAGCCCCTTGGTGACCGTCACCGGTTCCTTCGTCATCGGGTCGAGGCCCGTGTGATACATGCAGGCGGCGATGTCGAAGGGGCTGGGAATGAAGTCCTGCACCTGGTCGGGCTTGTAGCCGTTCCGCTTGAGAAATACGGCGAGTTCGATCATCTGCTCCAGTCCGCTGCCGGGATGGCTGGCGATGAAATACGGCACCGTGTACTGCTTCTTGCCGACGCGGCGACTCGCAGCCTTGAACTCCCGGTCGAACGCGACGTAGTCGTCAGCCGAGGGCTTCTTCATCAGCCGCAGCACTTCGGGGTCGGTGTGCTCCGGCGCCACCTTGAGGTGGCCGCCGACGTGGTGCTCGGCGAGTTCCTGCAGGTATTCGGGGTCGCGGCGGGCGAGATCCATCCGCACGCCGCTGGCGACGAGCACCCGCTTCACCCCCTCCACGCTCCGTGCCTCCCGCATCAGTTCCTTGAGGGGGCCGTGGTCGGTGCCGAGCAGTTTGCAGATCGTCGGATGCACGCACGAGAGCCGGCGGCACTTGGCCTCGACGTCCGGCCGGGTGCATCGCATCTGGTACATGTTGGCCGTCGGCCCGCCGATGTCCGACACCGTGCCCTTGAAGCCCGGCTGGGCGGCGAGCAGCTTGATCTCGGTGATGATTGAGTCCTGCGAGCGGCTCTGGATGATCCGTCCTTCATGGGCCGTGATCGAACAGAAGGTGCAGCCGCCAAAGCAGCCCCGCATGATCTGCACGCTGTTTTCCACCACCTCAAACGCGGGAATCCGAGCGTTGCCGTAGGAGGGATGCGGCCGCCGGGTGAAGTGCAGGCCATACACCTGATCCATCTCGTCTTGCTCGAGAGGCAGGGCCGGCGGATTGACGACGACTGCCTCGCGGCCGTGTCGCTGCACGAGCCGCCGCGCGTTGTGGGGATTGGTCTCGAGGTGCGAGATCCGCGTCATCTCGCAGAAGGCGAGCGGATCGGTCGAGACGGCCTCGTAGGTGGGGAGTTCGAGCGTGTCGTCTCCCGACGGCGGCGGCTCACTGGCGCCGAGGCGGTAGGCGACACCGCGGAGGCCACGCAACTCCTTCACCGTCGTGCCGGCGTCGAGCGCCCGCGCGATCGAGAGCACCGTCCGCTCCCCCATTCCGAAGACGACCAGGTCGGCCTTGGCATCGAGCAGGATCGAACGGCGGACCGTGTCGCTCCAGTAGTCGTAGTGGGCGATGCGGCGGAGACTCGCCTCCACGCCGCCAGCGATGACCGGCACTCCGGGGTACGCCTCCCGCGACCGCTGGCAGTAGGCGAGCGTGGACCGGTCGGGCCGCCGGCCGATCTCGCCCCCCGGCGAATAGGCGTCGTCGTTGCGGACCTTCCGATTCGCCGTGTAGTGGTTGATCATCGAATCCATGTTGCCGGCCGAGATCCCGAAGAACAGCCGCGGCCGACCGAACTCTCGCCAGGCATCGCAGCAGCTCCAGTCGGGCTGGGCCAGCACGGCCACGCGGAAGCCCGCCGCTTCCAAAAGTCTTGCGATCAGGCCGTTGGCAAAACTCGGGTGATCGACGTAGGCGTCACCGCTGACGAGCACGACGTCGACGGAATCCCAGCCGCGGGCCTGCATGTCGGCGCGCGACGTCGGGAGCGGAGGGATGGGGGCCGGCGGTGGGGTGATCGGAAGTGTCATGGAGGGACCTCAATCCTACCCCCGCGGCGGACGCGGGACGGCGGCTGGTATATTCGTCACGACCCGGAGGTTTCATGACAGGCCCCGCCGATGCTCGCCCAATCCGATCGCTCGCGGCGGCGTGCCTCGTGGCCGTCACGGCAGGTGTGGCTGTCATGGCTGCCGCCCGGGGGGAGCCGGCCGCCGGCCTGGACGAGTGCATCGCGCAGCTCGGGGCCGACCAGTTCGCCCGGCGGGAGGCGGCGGCCCGGGCGCTGGTGGACCTTGGGGCACCGGCCCTCGCGCCGCTGGAGCGGGCCATTCGCACGGGCGATCTGGAGGTCGCCACGCGGGGCGTGGAGGTGATCCGCGAACTGCTCGATGCCGAGGATCAGGCGACCTCCGACGCGGCGTGGAAGTGTTTGGCCCGGCTGGCCGCCGACGCGGGGAATCCGACGGCGGAACTGGCCGAGGCGGCGGCGGAGTTTCACGCCCTCGCGGCGGCGACGGCCGCCCGCGATCGGCTCGAGTCGCTCGGCGCGGTGTTTCGGGAGCGGTCGCCGACCCAGGGGGGCGCCGTCGAGATCGAGTTCAATGCCTCCTGGCGGGGTGGTCCGGACGACCTGCGGCAGTTGTCGCGTCTGCGGGGACTCTCGGCGGTGAGCGTTCATGGCGTTGCCATCGACGACCACTCCCTCGCGGTGCTGGCCAGTCTGCAGGGCGTGCAGCGGATCGACCTCTTCGGCACAGGGGCTGGAGCGGAGGCCGCGCGGATGCTGGCGGACCACCTGCCCGAGGCGCGGATCGATGTCCGCAAGGGGGGCAAACTCGGCGTCAGCTCGCTGGCGTTTGGCGGGCCGTGCGAGGTGCGGACCGTGGAGCCCGGCTCCGCGGCCGATCAGGCCGGGATTCGGAGCGGCGACGTGGTGCTTTCGATCGACGGCGTCGAGGTGACGAGCTTTGACGACCTGACGACTCGGCTCGGGGAACGGGCGCCCGGCGAAGTCGTCACGCTCGCCGTTGCCCGTCGCGACGGTACGGCGGATGGTGAGCCTGAACGAGTCGACTGCGACGTGCGGCTCGATGCGTGGTGATGCCGCGGCCGCGGCGGAATGGAAGGAGATGCGACATGGCGGGTGACCGGCAGGGAGGTGAGCTGGTGGACGTCCGGTGGCACGACCATGCCGTGAGCCGCGACGACCGAGAGCGGGCGGCCGGTCACAAGGGCTGCGTGCTCTGGTTCACCGGCCTCTCAGGCTGTGGCAAGAGCACGCTGGCCAACTGCGTAGACCGCAAGCTTCACGAGCGGGGATGCCGCACCTTTGTGCTTGACGGAGACAATGTCCGCCATGGCCTCTCCGCCTCGCCGGCGCTCTTGGAAGAGCGGCACGGCCGGGAGTTCGCGGAACGGTTTGGCCTCGGTTTTGGCCCGGCCGACCGCGAAGAGAACATCCGGCGGATCGGCTCCGTGGCCGATCTCTTCGCGCAGGCCGGCATCATCGCGCTGACGGCGTTCATCAGCCCCTACTGCCGCGACCGGGATGCGGTCCGCCGGCTGCTCGCCCCGGGAGATTTCGTGGAGATTCACGTGAAGGCTCCGCTCGACGTCTGCGAGGGCCGCGATCCGAAGGGGCTCTACAAGAAGGCCCGGGCCGGCGAGATCAAGGGGTTCACCGGCATCGACGATCCCTACGAGGAGCCGCTCTCTCCGGAACTCGTCGTCGACTCGGCGGCGAAGCGGCCCGACGAACTGGCCGACGAGGTGATTGGCTGGCTCGAGCAGATGGGCAAGATCCCGCGGGCCGCGCCGTCCCGGGCGTAGGTCCTGGCGTTTCTGACTGGAGCCCCACCGCACGATGCGGGCCGGCCGGCAAACACCTGGGGCTCCGGAGCTCCGCCCGGCGGACCGTGTGGCCCGGCGTTTACGGTGCGGCCCGTGGGCCAATCAGCTCGACGAGGTTGCCGTCGGGGTCGCGGACACACGTCAGGAACAGGTCCTTGCCGAGCTGGTCGGGCAGGGCGACGGGTGACTTCGCAAGCGGCTTGACGCCGAGTTTTGCCAGCCGTGCCAGGGCGGCGTCGGTGTCGGCCACCACGATCGTGAGGTAGCGGAAGCCGGTGTGCGAGTGGATGAACTCGTTGTCGCCCCTCCGCGGCGCGGTGCCCTCGACCTGCATGAGTTTGAGCTGTGTGGCCTGCTCTCCTTCTCCGAGCACGAGCACTTTGATGTCGAGCCGCTTGGTGTCGGTGAGGCCGGCGTCGGCGGCGAGCGGGGCCTCGACCGAAAAGCCCTGCAGTGTGCGAAAGCCGATTCCTTCGGTGTAGAAGCGGACCGAGGCGTCGAGGTCGCTGACCACGCAGCCGAGATCAATCGTGGTACGGGGGAACGCGGCCGGCTCGGCGGCGAGGCAGGGCAGGGCGGAGCAGGCGAGGAGGGCGAGGAGGGCGAGGACGAGGCGGCGCATGAAGGGGCTCCTGGAATGCGATGGGCTGTCGCGGCGGATCATAGCACCACGCTGGACGAGGGTTTCACTGGCTGCGGGCTCAAACGGGAGGGGCAGGCGGTCGGGAACGTGCTCTTCGCCGGCGGGATT
>CAJBSQ010000125.1 GCA_903958265.1 uncultured Planctomycetaceae bacterium | reverse complement strand
TGCCGATCGTCCGGCGGCCCTCGTGGCCGGCCTGGGCCGCACCGACTACGGCGGGGTGACCGGGGAGCGGATCACCTCCCCCAACAATCCCGAGAAGGGGGTGCTCGTGCACGATCGCGGGTTTGCTGTCCGCGAGATCGCCGATGGCCTGTCGCGGACGGTCTTCGTGGGCGAGTGTGCCGCGGGTCAGTGGCCCGACGGCCAGTGGATCAACGGTCGCAACCTCTTTGATCAGGCATATGCCGTGAACTGGCCCACCTGGGAGGACGAGCTCCGTAGCCGGCATCCTGGCGGTGGCCATGCGCTCTTTGGCGATGGCGCCGTGCGGCTGCTCAGCGACTCGATCGACACCCGCGTGCTTGCGGCCGCCTGCACGCGGGCCGGCGGTGAGTCGCTTCCGTCTGCGGGGGCCATCCCATGATTCGCCCCGCTCTTCGTCTGCCCGGAGGTGCCGCTACTCGCTGACCCTCGTGACCAACGCTTCGGCGGAGGTCAGGACCACGTCGTCGCGCTGGGTGCTTGCCACCCGACGCGGGTAGCTGCCATCACCTTTTCACAGTGGAGAGTCCCCTCATGCATGCCTCGACCAATCGCCTGTTCGCGTCCGTTCTCGCCGGTCTTGTGATCCTCGTGCCTTCGGCCTTCGCGATGGCGGTCGTGATCGATTTCCAGAATCTCCCCGTGCCGCCATCGGGCGCGTTCAACGGTAATCCCGGCACCCTCGTGCCGGGGCAGTCGGTGACCTCGCCGTGGACCTCGGGCGGCGTCGCCTTCGCCAACACCTTCGGCATCGATAGCTACGGTGGCTTCGACTACGAGTACTGGTCGGGATTCGCCTATTCTGACGTGGTCAACACGACCGACGCGGCCTTCACGAACCAGTACGCCTCCTATCCGGGCGGCGGGTTCGGGTCGAGCACCTACGCCGTCGCGTACTCTCGCGACGCAGTGGTGACCCTGCCCGTGGCGGCCACGGTGGCCGGATTCCGGATCGCCAACACCACCTACGCCGCGCTGACGATGAAGAACGGCGACCTGTACGGCTTTTCGGCGCCGTTGCCCACCGGTGGCTGGTTCGCCACGACCGCCACCGGCAGGCTCGGCGTGACAACCACCGGCACAGCGACGTTTTACCTCGCCGACCTTCGCGGCGCGACGCCACCCGGCGTGCTCTCCAGCTGGTCGTGGTTCGACCTCACGTCGCTCGGCACCGTCGACCGGATCGAGTTCTCGTTTGACGGATCCGACAAGGGTTCGTTTGGTCTCAACACGCCCGCCTACTTCGCCATGGACGATCTCACGGTGAACGCGGTGCCCGAGCCCGCCGCGCTCGCAGCGGTGGCGGTGGCGACGCTCGCCTGTGGTGTGCGAAGGCTTCGCAGCCGGCAGCGTCATGCGTGAGGCGGAGCGACAGGCTGAGCGGGCGGCGGCGATCGAGCAGAATCGCCGCGGCTGGAACCTCCTGGCGACAGCCGGCGTGCCCCTGGCGCGGCCGGCGGTCGACGCAGCCTTCGACGACCCGCGTGGCTGGCTCGGCGCCACGGGAGCCGCCGGTCGAGGCTGGATCCCGGACCGCCTCGACGGCCTCGACGTGCTCTGCCTCGCCGCGGGGGGCGGCAAGCACGGCCCGCTCTATGCGGCGGCCGGAGCCCGAGTGACCGTGGTCGACCTCTCTCCAGCGATGCTCGCGCTCGACCGTGCGGTCGCCCGCGAGCGGCGGATCGACCTCGAGATCATCGAGGGATCGATGGACGACCTCTCGATGCTCGCTCCCAGCCGATTCGACCTCGTCGTCCATCCCGTGAGCACCTGCTACCTGCCCATCGTGGCCGAGGTGTTTCGCGAGGTGGCACGCGTCACGAAGCCTGGCGGGACCTACGTCAGCCAGCACAAGTCGCCCGCGAGCCTGCAGGCCACGCTGTTCCCGGGCGCGGCTGGCCGCTACGAGCTCGCCCAGCCGCAGACCATCCCCGGCCCGCTGCCCCCGGCTCCGCCGTCGCGGTTCCGGGAGGCGGGCACCCGCGAATACGTGCATTCCCTGGCCACGATCCTCGGAGGCATCTGCCGGGCGGGCTTTGTGATCGAAGACGTGGCCGAGCCCGACCATACCCGGGCCGGAGCCGAACCCGGGAGCGTCGGCCACCGCTCGGCCTTCCTGCCGCCGTACGTCCGCGTGCTCGCCCGCCGCGATAGCCGCGCGGCCAGCGGGTCGGTCTGGTGGTAGACTGCCGCCCATGATCTGCCTGACCATCCTGCTCACCGCGAAGAACGAGGCCGATGTGCCGCGGCTCCGCGACCTGCTGGCGGAGGCGATGCGATCGAGCCGCGCCGAGCCGGGCTGCCTGCGGTTTGATGTCTATCACTCCACCGCCGAACCGCGGCGGTTTACGCTCGTGGAGCACTGGGCAGACCAGGCGGCCGTAGACGCCCATCGGCTCGCGGCGGCCTACACCACGATCTACAAGCCGCAGG
>CAJBSQ010000124.1 GCA_903958265.1 uncultured Planctomycetaceae bacterium | reverse complement strand
TTGCCGGTAAGCCGGCGGAGGTGTTCAGTTCCTTCAAGCAGGCGACCGTGCTGCGGCACTTCCAGTGGATGCGGCAGTATGGGATCGACGGCGTGATGGTGCAGCGATTCGCCACCCCGCTCATGCACGCCAATCACCTGCCGCACAGCAACGTCGTCCTCAACCACTGCCGCGAGGGTGCAAACCGGTTTGGTCGGACCTACGCCGTGATGTATGACCTCAGCGGGCTCGGCCCCAACAGCATGTCGGTGGTGATCGACGACTGGCGGGAACTCCGCACGCGCATGCGGGTGTGCGACGATCCCGCTTACCTCCGGCATCGCGGTCGTCCGTTGGTCGTGGTCTGGGGCGTTGGCTTCAATCGCGATCGCAACTACACCGTCGCGGAGTGCGGTCCGCTGGTGGAGTTTCTCAAGCAAGACGGCTGCACCGTCATGCTCGGGGTGCCGACGGGCTGGCGGACGCTCGACCGCGACGCCGTCGCCGAGCCGCTCCTGCACGACGTCATCAAACTCGCCGACGTGGTCAGCCCGTGGACGGTGGGCCGGTACCACACGCCTGACGAGGCCCAAGGGCACGGTGAGCAGATTTGGAAGGCCGACCTCGAGTGGTGCCGCGAGCACGGCCTCGACTACATGCCCGTCGCCTTTCCGGGGTTTAGCTGGTCGAACCTCAAGGGTGCCAAGCTCGATGCGATCCCGCGGCTCAAGGGGGAGTTTTTCTGGTCGCAGTTCGAGGCGGCGAAGGCGGCGGGGGCAGAGATGCTCTACGTGGCCATGTTCGACGAGGTCGACGAGGGCACCGCGATCTTCAAGTGCACGAACGACGTGCCCGACGGTTCACCGAATGAGTTCGTGACCTACGAGGGCCTGCCGTCCGACTTCTACCTTGAGCTCACAGGCCGCGGCACTCGGTTTTTCCGCGGCGAAGAGCCGGCCGACCCGAAATAGCGTGGGCGCCGTCGCTCAGCCTCCGGGCCCCGCGGCCGCCGGCGTTGCCTGGGGTTTGTTTGGCGGCCAGAGCGGCGGGATCTGCTCGGCGTTCCAGGCATCCCACAGCGACTGAAGTTTCCGCGCGGTCGCCGGCTCGGCCGCGGTGAGATCGTGCTGCTCGCCGATGTCGGCGGTGAGATTGAAGAGGGCAGGTTCGGTGATTCCCTTCGCGCGCACCAGTTTCCAGTCGCCGTGCCGGATGGCCATCTGCTTCCCAAACCGCCAATAGAGCGTCTCGTGCGGCCTGGCCGGGTTGTCACCCGTCAGATACGGCAGCAGGTTCACTCCGTCGAGTTTCCAGTCGGGCGAAACCTCGCCGCCGGCCGCGGCCAGAAACGTTGGCAGCAGGTCCAACTGGATCACCGGATGGTCGTAGACCTTGCCGGCCGGAAGCCTGCCGTGCCACCGCATCATGAACGGCACGCGGACGCCCCCTTCCCAGGTCTCGGCCTTGAAGCCGCGGAGCGGGCCGTTGCTCGACGTGGTCTTGTCCGTCGGTCCGCCGTTGTCGGAGAGATAGACCACCAGCGTGGTGTCGTCCTGGCCGATCTTCCGCAGCGTGGCCAGGACGCGGCCGATGGCGTCGTCTTTTGCCGCCATCACGGCCGCGAACATCCGCCGGTTGTGGTCGGCGATCTGCGGAAAGCGGTCGATGTATTTCTGCGGTGCCTCGAGCGGGTAGTGCTGGGCGTTGAACGGTAGGTAGAGGAAAAACGGTTCCTCGCGGTGCGCCTCGAGCCACTCGCAGGCCCGGTCGGCATAGGCCTCGGTGGTGTAGAAGCGGTTGTCGGTGACGGGCACGGCCTCGGTGGACACCCGCGTGTCGATGATCGTGGGGTGGAAAAACGGCGAGTTGCTCCTCGTGCCCAAGAACTCATCGAATCCTCGGCGGGTGGCGACGAACTGGTCGGCCTCTCCCAGATGCCACTTGCCGATGGCACAGGTGGCGTAGCCCAGCGCCTTGAGCCGGTCGGCCATCGTGGTTTCGGTGACCGGTAGGCCAAACTCCGGGCCACGACCGTTCCACTCGTGGCCAAACCGCGTCTGGTAGCGGCCAGTCATCAGGCCGGCTCGCGTGGGGCTGCAGTATGGACCGGAGACGTAGCCCTGGGTGAATCGCACGCCCGCTGCGGCGATAGAGTCGATGTGCGGCGTCGGGATCTCCGGATTGCCCTGGCAGCCGAGTTCGCCATAGCCCTCGTCGTCGGCGAGGAAGATCACGATGTTTGGCTTTCGGGCAGCCTCGGCGGCCCAACCGGTCTGCCGGGCGGCGAGGCCGAGAGCGGCAACCGTGATCGCTACGAGCATCCGCATGGAATCACCTCGGCAACAGAGCTGACATGAAGGAACGCAGACTTTTTTATCCGTCACCCGACGACAGCAAGCCGACGCCGCCGTCGCTGCCTACCGCTGCCGCATCTCCCGTAGCGCAGGTTTGCTACCTGCTGCATCACAGGCACAGGATGGAAACCTATGCTCCTGGCCTACGTAGCCGCAGGTTTTCTACCTGCGACATACCAGGCATAGGATGCCATCCTGTGCTCCGTACGGAGGCAGCCTACTTGCTGCACTTGTCGTCGAGTTTCCAGTCAATCGTCTGCCGCGCGCCGGGCTTCACGTCCACCGTGAGGACGGTGTCGCGGCCGTGGTAGCAGGAGGGTAGCGTCTCATCTTTCGGGCCGCCGGGGTCGTCCTTGTGCAGTTGGGTGGAGATGAAGACCTGCTGCGGGCCGGGCTTCGTTCCGTAGATCCGCTTGGGGTATTCGAGGTAGACGAGCCGGTAGACGCCGGCGCTGTCGGTGATCGAGGTCGTCATCCGACCGCCGTCCTTGCCGACGGGGCGAAACACGACCTTCGCCAGCGGTACGGGCTTGCCGTTGTGGAAGACGGTGCCGCTCACGAGCCCGAGGTCGGGGAGATCGCTGCGGCCGCTGCAGCCAACCATCGCGATCAGGATCGCGACGCTCGCGATGGCCATGACCGGCCAGTTCGGCCAGTTCGGCCAGCCTGTCCAGCCCCTGTGATTCACCTGTGGCATCTCCGCACCTGCTCCTCGTCCTGTGAACGTTTTCGCTCGATCACCACCACGCTCGCCGCCGCCCGCGGCGTGCAGCCGCGGGCGGCGGTCCAAACGTGATCCATGGTCCGACAGAGCCTTACGACGAGCGCCGCCGACGAGCCACTCGGGCTGCCACCAGAGCACAGAGGCCAAGGGCGGTCAGGCCCA
>CAJBSQ010000123.1 GCA_903958265.1 uncultured Planctomycetaceae bacterium | reverse complement strand
CCCAGGCCGCCCAGAGCACGGCGGAGGGTGCGGCCAACACGCAGGTCTCGTCTCAGGAACTCTCGCGGATGGCCCAGGCACTGCAGCGGCTGGTGGACGAGTACAAGAAGAAGTAGCGTGCTGCGGTTCGGTGAGCGCCGGCCGGGATGCCGGCCGGGACACGGAGGATCCCAGCGGTGCGAGCGCTCGTTGTCGACGAATCGAAGCCGGCCCGAAGCATCGTGGTCAGGATGCTGCAGGGGCTCAACTTCGCCTGCACCGAGGCCGGCCACGGCGCGGAGGCACTCGCCGCAATTACCGCGTTGGGCCGGCCCGACCTGCTGACCGTCAACTGGCACATGCCGGTGATGGACGGGCTGGAACTGGTCAAGCGGCTGCGGAGCGATCCGGCCCACCGCGGCCTGCCGATCCTGATGATCTCGACGGAGCATGAGCAGGCCCAGATCGCGGTGGCGCGGGAGGCGGGGATCACGGACTACCTCGCCAAGCCGTTTACTGCCGCAGCCCTCGCCCGCAAGCTCGTCGCGTTGGGACTCGTGGCCGAGGAGGCGGCCCATCCGGGTGGACGGGCCCCGATCGGCGTGCTGATCTGCGACGACTCCGCCACCATCAGAGGCATTCTCTCGGCGACGCTGGGCACCGATCCCGACGTGAAGGTCGTGGGCACCGCCATCAACGGGGCGGCCCGTCTCGACGCTATTGCCGCGAACCGTCCGGACCTCGTGCTGCTCGACGTCGAGATGCCGGTGATGGACGGGCTCACTGCCCTCCGCGAGATCCGCAGGCGGTTTGGCAAACTGCCGGTGGTGATGTTCTCGAGCCTCACGGAGCGCGGGGCGAAGGCCACGGTCGATGCCCTGCTCGGTGGTGCCAACGACTATGTGGCCAAGCCGGCCGGGCTCGACCCGGGCGAGGTGGCTGCGAGAATCCGGACTGACGTGATCGGCAAGATCAAGTCGCTCGTGCCGCGGTCGGCTGCCGCTGACCGTGGGCCCGCAGGGAGCGCGAGCGCTGCGGTGGCGCCGGTCGGGCGACCGGCGCGGGGCGAGCGGATTCAGGCGGTCGTCGTCGCGGTTTCCACCGGCGGCCCCACGGCCCTGGCCGAGGTGCTGCCGGCCTTCGTTCCCGACGCCCGTGTGCCGGTGCTCGTCGTCCAGCACATGCCCGCCTTCTTCACCGCCCACCTGGCGGAGCGGTTGGCGAAGACGAGCGGACTCCCGGTCCGCGAGGCGGTGGACGGGGAGATCGCCAAGCCTGGAGAGGTGCTCCTCGCCCCGGGCGGTCGGCATCTCGAACTGACCGGTGACGCCGTTCAGCCCCGGGTTCGGCTGACCGAGAATCCCCCCGAAAACTCCTGCCGGCCCGCGGCGGATGTCCTCTTCCGCTCGGCCGTGCGGCTCTGGGGCGCGGGCACACTCGGCGTGGTCCTCACCGGCATGGGCCGGGATGGCCTGGCGGGCTGCCGGGCGATCGTCGCCGCGGGCGGGGGCGTGATCGCCCAGGATGAGTTTTCCAGCGTGGTCTGGGGCATGCCGGGCGAGGTGGTCCGGGCCGGGCTCGCCGACGCCGTGCTGCCGCTCTCGCAGGTGGGCGTGGAGATCAGCCTGCGTCTCAAGAGGCGCGGCGGCTGACGCCACGACGACACCCGCCGCCATGAAGGTCGCCCCGCCGCAGTTTGACTACCTGTGCACCCTGCTGCGAAAGCGGACGGGCGTGTGCATCGACGAGACGAAGCAGTATCTCGTCGTGGCACGGCTGATGCCGATCGTGAACCAGCGGAAGATCCCGAGCCTCGAGACCCTGATCGACCGGATGCGGCAGGGGACCGACCCGTCGCTCGAGAAGGACGTGCTCTGTGCGATGATGACGCACGAGACCTCGTTCTTCCGCGACAAGGCACCCTTCGAGGCCCTCCGCGGGATCATCGCCGACCTGGTGGTGCGGCGGGCTGCCGAGCGCCAACTCACACTCTGGTCGGCTGCCTGCTCGACCGGCCAGGAGCCGTTCAGCATCGCGATGGTGCTCAATGAGCATTTTCGCGAACTGCTGGCAACGTGGCGGATCCGCATCATTGCGACTGATTTTTCAGAACCGATCCTCGCTCGGGCCCGCGAGGGGATCTATGGCGAGTTGGAGACCAACCGAGGCCTGAGCCCAGCGTTGCTCAAGAAGTACTTCCGGCCGCTTCAGGGGAAGTGGAGCATCGCCCAGGAGTGCCGGCAGCTGGTCGAGTTTCGGTGCATGAACCTCAACGATACCTGGCCGATGATGCCGCTGGTGGACGTGGTGTTTCTCCGCAACGTGATGCTCTACTTCGACCCGCCGACGCGGGCCGCTCTGGTCGGCCGGGTCCGCCGGGTGCTCAGGCCCGACGGTTCGCTGTTTCTCGGCGGTGCCGAAACGATGATCGGCATCGACGACGGCTGGAGCCGCGTCGTCCACGGCGGCTGCAGCCACTACACGCCGAAGCCCCGCCGGTGAGGAGCCGGGGCCCCGCGCTCACGGCCGTCGCCCGTTCAGGAGCCGGAGCCGCCGAGGGCATCTTCGAGCCCCTGAAGCCGCTCCCGCAGTGCCGCCACCGCGCGTTCCAGATCGCCGATCCGGCTCTCCAGTTCCGCTCCTGCCGCGGGTGCGATGGATCGAGGCGGCTCGACGCGGGTGGGCCGAGGATCGTCGTCGGCATCGGCATCCGCCTGAGCGGCCGGCGGCGGTAGGGCGGCCGTCGCTGCCGCCGCGATCCCGAGCGCTGTTCGCACCTTCTCGAGCTTCTCAGCCGGCAGGAGGCCGTGGGTGAGCATCCGGCCGCGGCCGGGGGGTGAGAGCCAGATCACCAGCCCCCGCTCGGCCAGCCGGTCGAGATGGACGCGGAGCGCGTCGAGATCGGGAATCGGGTCCATCCGGCTGGCCCGGCCCCGGAGATCCCCCTCCGTCTGTTCGCCGCGGAGCAGGAGTTCGCCCATGATGCCCAACTCCTCCTTGCCGACGCCGAGCCACTCGTAGGCGAGGTGCCGGTAGCGGGGCAGTTTGCCGCTGCCAAACACCTCGGCCGCCGCGCCGCACTTCCGTAGCCCTTCGAGCGCCCGCGTCACCTGCTCCTCGTCGACCGTCATCACCGGATCACGATTGCTCTTTTGGTTGCAGCCGGTGACCACGCCATTGAGCGACAGCGGATACTGATCGGGCGTCGTCTTGGCCTTCTCGATGAGCACGCCGAGCACCCGGCGCTCGAACGCATCGAGCGGTCGAATGGTTTTCCCAGACGCCGTCGCCTCACCCATGCCCGTTTCCATCGCTCCTCCTCTGGCTCTTAGAGTCCGGTCAGAATCACCGCCAGCGCCGCCAGCCCCACCGCCACCAGGGCCATTGCCATGTAGCGGGCGATCGGCGGCCGGTCGGCGTAGCGGTACTCATTGCTGGCGATCGCCTGCAGCATGCGCCGGTGTTCCCACATGCCCGCCAGCGTGGCGGCGATCCCCAGCGTCACGAGCACGGCCCCGCCGATCCGCGTTCGGATCACGGAGAAACTGGCCAGTTTTCCGTCGAGTTCGATCGCCGCCTGCCCGAGCCGCTCGATGCCGAACCCGAAACTGATCAGCGCCAGGCTGGTGCGGATCCAGGCCAGGAGCGTCCGGTCGACCGCCTCGCGGTTTCGCTCCCGGGCGAGTTCGTTGGCAAGTGACGTCGGGTTGTCGGGCGGATTCGCCATGGAGAGCAGGATACCAGCCTTCCACTCACTTCACCTCCAGCGGCACCGCAGCGGAGTGGGCGGAAAACTCGGGGGCGTAGCGGCTCTGGATCCGCGCGAAGCCGCTTGAGGCCGAGCCCCGGTGGGCCGCCCGCAGCGAATACTCGAAGACGTGCGTGCCCCGAGGCAGCCGCTCGAAGAAGAGCTGCGTGCTCGCGTCGCGGACGGCGAGATACCAGGCCGCGCCGTCGCCAAACCGCCAGCCGGAGAGCACGTCCACCGGCTCGGTGAGGCTCGGCCGGTGGTCGGCGAGTTCGAGGTACTCGTAGTCGCGGTCGCTCGTCACGACCAGCCGCACGACGAGTTCGTCACCCGGCTCGACCACCGTTGCCGGCTCGAGCACCGGGCCCGCCTTCGTGAACCGCTTCACGAAGAGCTGCTTGTCGATCGCGAGGTCCTCGCGGCCCGCAGCCGGCACGTTCGCGATGTCGTCGAGGTACTGCCAGTGGACACCCCCCCAGGCCAGCCCCGCGTCGGGCTTCTTCATGACGACCTCACCCATGGCGGGCACGATCTCCCGCCGGACGAACCGCTCCTCGAAGAAGCCAGTTCCCGCCTCGACCTTCGCGGGCGTCACCGCCTCGCCGCCAACGGTCACGGTGACGAGTTCGCTTGCTCCGAGCAGATCCTTTCCGCGGCCAAGCAACGCCCCCACGGCGTCGGCCGTCGCCATACTGCCGGGCCAGCGGCTCGTCCGCTTCTGCGACAGGAGCCACGCCTTCATCGCGTCCACGGCATCCGCATCGCCCGCGATCTCGTCGAAGGCCTCGATCATCACGGTCTGCGTCTCGATCGGCGCCGAGGCCCAGCTCCACCAGGCCGGATGCT
>CAJBSQ010000122.1 GCA_903958265.1 uncultured Planctomycetaceae bacterium | reverse complement strand
TGGAGCGTGGTGACCTCCACCGGCCGCACATTGGCGATCACTCCGATCTGCTCCAGGTTCTCCTTGAGCAGCGTGCAGACGGCAATCCGAAACGGCTGCTGGTTGACCAGCACGGTGAACTCGAACGGCACGAGCCTGCCGTCGATCTCCTTGTCGCGGATGCCGTCGTTGTCGTGGTCGGTCCAGCCCGCCTCGTCGAGGAGCGCCTCGGCCGTGTCGAGATCCTGCTTGTAGGGCACGAGTTTCTTCGGGCCCGCCATCCACGAGTCGGGCGGATAGTTGCCGGCGCAGGGCTCGTACATCCCCAGGCAGATCTTTTCCAGCATCCGGTCGTGATCGAAGGCGTAGCTCATGGCCCGCCGCACGCGGCGGTCGGCGAAGAACGGCGAGCCGATGTTCCAGGCGAAGTGAAAGCTCACCCATTCCGGCGCCGTTGCCTTGGTGTTGAGCCGGTCGAAGGCGTCGTCGACCGTCTGCGTGGTCCACTGCTCGGGCTGCAGGATCATCTCGTCGATCTCGCCCGACTTCAGCGCCAGCAGTGCCGTGTTGGGGTCCTCGATGATCCGGAAGCGGATGTCCTTGAAGTAGGGCTCCTCGCGGACCTTGCGGCCCTTCACGGTGCTCCAGTTCGCCCGCCGCCGCAGCACGATCTCCTGCCCCCGCTTCCGCGAGAGAATCTCGTAGGGCCCGCCGGAGACGGGCTTCTCTTCGAGCTTCACGTGCTCGGCGCTGTCCTTAAGCGTGGGATCCTCCTCCCATGTCTTCTCGTAGACATGCTTCGGGAGCACGGGGAAGTTGATGTTCCAGACGTTGGTGGCCAGTGGCTCCTTGTGGAAGAAGACGACGGTGCGGGCGTCGTAGGCATGCACGCTTCGCATCTGGTCGGTGCCACTGCGGACCGCCGGCACGGGCACCCGCGGGTCCATGATCACCTGGTAGGTGAAGGCGATGTCGTGGGCCGTGATCGGCTCGCCGTCGTTCCACACGAGGTCGTCCCGCAGGACGACCTTGTCGTAGAGCCCGTCGGCGCTCGTCTGCCAGCTGACGACCGTCTCGGCGTTGGCAAAGGGCTCGAGGAAACGGTCGTACGAGAACAGGCCGAAGCCCGTGAGCCCGAGGATGTCGAACTCCGCAGCGGAACTGATCAGGATCGGGTTGGTGCTGCCGAGGTCACCGGCAACGTGACGGTCGAGCCGGGCCTCGAGGTCGGCCTGGCCGTCGTCGGGGAGCCGACCAAGCGCCGAGAGGATCTTGGCGTTGGCGGCGGCGGAATCGTTCGTGAGCGCCAGAGCCTCCGCGACCGAGCAGGCCACGGTCTCCTTCGCCTGCTGCTCTCTCAGCAGGGCCAGCGCGTCCTTGACCGGCCGGTCGATCCATTTCGCATCGCGGTCGAGGTCGGCCAGCGGTGGTGGCGCAAAGGCCGGCTGCTCGGTGACGGGCGGCGGCGGGGACGTGGCGGCCTGGTCGCTCGGTGACTCCCGCTCAGCCACCAGCGGCGGCTCCGAGGCCGGCCGTCCGCAGCCGGGCAGGGCGAGCGCTGCGGCCATCCAGGCGGTCAGGCAGATCCTGCCGACGATGTCCCGCCGGTTCGTCGGACGAGAGAAGATGGGCATCCGCGCCTCCCGGCCTTGAGGAAAAACAGGATGCTACGGCTGCGCGAGCCACCGGGTCAACTTTCGGACGCCGCCGGTGAATCGGGGAGGTGGTGGCCGAGTTTCTCGCGTTTGGTGGCGAGGTACCGCTCGTTGAACTCATGCACCGGTGGCTGGATCGGCACCTGGTCGACCACCTCGAGGTCGAAGCCCCCGTAGATGAAGGCATCGGTCTTCTTCGGATTGTTGGTGAGGAGGCGGATCCGCCTCAGGCCCAGATCCTTGAGCAGCTGGATCCCGATGCCATAGTCGCGGGAGTCGGCCTTGTAGCCGAGGGCCAGGTTCGCCTCGACCGTGTCGAGTCCCTGATCCTGCAGTTGGTAGGCCTTGATCTTCTCGACGAGCCCGATGCCGCGGCCCTCCTGCGGAAGATAGACGACCACGCCGCAGCCCTCGCTGCCGATCCGTTCGAGGGCCATGTGCAGCTGGTCGCCGCAGTCGCACCGCAGGCTGTCGAGCAGGTCGCCGGTGAAGCACGATGAATGGAGCCTCACCAGCGGCGCCTCCGCCGCGGCGACGTCACCCATCACCAGCACGAGCGGCTGCTGGGCCTCATGCTTCACGCCGTAGGCCATGATCCGAAATCGACCCCACTTCGTGGGCAGTTCGGCCTCCGCGATCCGGTCGACGAGCTTCTCGCGGGTGCGGCGGTGGCGGATCAGCTGCTCGATCGAGATGATCTCGAGCCCGTGTGCGGCGGCGAGGGCGAACAGACCGTCACGGTCGGCACGATTGCCAGACGCATCGAGGATCTCGCAGAGCACGCCCGCCGGCGACAGACCCGCCAGCCGGGCGAGATCGACCGCGGCTTCGGTGTGCCCCGCCCGCCGGAGCACGCCCCCTTCCTTGGCCACGAGCGGAAACAGATGGCCGGGGCGGACAAAGTCACGAGGGACGCTCGCCGGATCGACGATGGCGGCAATGGCCCGCGCCCGCTCCGCCGCGGTGATGCCCGTCTTCGCCGACACGTGGTCGACCGGCACGGTGAAGGCGGTGCCCAGAGGCGCCGAGTTGGCCGCGACCATCATCGGCAGGTCGAGCCGCTGGGCCACGTCGGGCAGGATCGACAGGCAGAGTTGACCGCGGCCCTCGGTGATCATGAAGTTGACCATCGCCGTCGTGGTCGCAGCGGCTGCGGAGACGAAATCGCCTTCGTTCTCCCGGTCCTCCGCATCGACGACGATGACCACCTCGCCCCTCGCCACGGCGGCGACCGCGGCTTCGATGGTCGAAAAACTGGTTGGCATGCGGCGGGCGTCAGGGAGGCTGTGTGCGTACCGCCTCCATTATAGGATGCAGGGCGTTCCCGACCGCGACCATTTGCGTGGGAGGGATTGTTTTTCAGGAATCCCCGGCCGCCATGCTCGACCGTGAGGAATACATCGAGCAGGCCTACCTGTTCCGGTCGTTCGCCGAGCGGATCACGGCCGGGATCGCGGCCCAGGAGGCGCTCGTCGCGATCGGGCAGGAGGTGCTCGCCACCTCCAAACTGCCGATGGCGCTCGACTATCTCGCCGGGGAGCTCAAGCTCGTCGGCACCCTGTCCACGGCGATGGTCCGCCTCCGGCACTACTTTACGCCGTTTCAGACCTTCGTGATCGCGACCGCAGAGGAGGAGGGGGGGCGGTTCGACCTGCGGACGGCGCTGGCGATGCTCGAGCGGGAGGCGACCTACCGTGGCGAGCGGGCAACGCCCCAGGGGCTGTTCCTCTACCGCTTCGAGTGCCTGTCGCGGAACCGGCTCGACTATGCCCACGGCCTGGCCGCGGTCGCCGCGGACGACATCTTCGACGCCGACTGGAAGTCGTGGATCGAGACGGTCTCCCGCCAGGTGGGCCTCATCGATCTGGCCGACCTGGTCTATGTGCGGAGCCCCGAGTACTGGCGGATCAGAAAACGAGACGCCCTCCTCGCAGGCGGAGCCGGCCTCGAGCCCGACCGCGTCATTCTGTTTGGCGAGCAGGAAGGGCGGATCGCGCGGGCCAACCGCGGCAAGGACCCGCAGTTTTTCTTCGCGGCGCTCCAGCGACAGCTCGGCTATCCGTCCGTGCCCCGCGTCACTCCCGCCCAGCCGGCCGCGGAATCCCCGGCCATGCTGGCCCGCCGGCTGGAGCGGCTGGAGATGAGGATGAAACTCCTCGAAGAGGAATCCCGCGGAGGCATCGACCTGTCGCGGTTTGACCCCAAGAACTTTCCGCTCCCGCGTGACCCATGACGACCGCCTCCATCCGCGTTCACGCGACGCAGCTCGCGGAGGCGGCGATCGACGCCGTGAAACCGGAGTCGCTCCTGCCAGAGCGTCTTGCCTGTCGGGACGGGGAACTGCTGCTCGACGGGACGGCCTGTGCCGAGATCCCGCGGCCTGGCGGGCGGATCGTCGTTGTCGGCGGCGGCAAGGCGGCCGCCGGCCTGGCGGCCGCCGTGGAGCGGCTGCTCGATGACGCACTCGCC
>CAJBSQ010000121.1 GCA_903958265.1 uncultured Planctomycetaceae bacterium | reverse complement strand
GCCACCAGCTTCGGGGCGATCATGATCACCTGCGTCCAGGCCTGGGTGAAGCTGTCCACCAGTGCCTGCCGGGAGACGTTGACCGTCTCACGCGCCGTCTCCGCCGCCGTCTGTCCGAGTATCACGAAGTCCATCATCGCTGCCTCCTCCGTTGCCGTGGCCGTCCCTCATGGACGAGCCGCGGCGACCCCTGCGGGAATTGGTTCGTTGGCCCGCAACCCAACTGTTCGTGTCGGCAGCCGTGCCGACGTGTTCGGTGTGTCTCGTGTGTCCCTAGCGCGTGTCGCGTGTCTCCAGGTGTCCATCCGTCGGCCACGAGCCTGTCGCTGTGAACTGCAACGCCGCTAGGAGGGCGGCCGCCATGTGGATCGCCGCCCAGCCCGTGGCCCCAATCGCAAACTCGACCACGTGCACGACGAGGAGCCGCGGATTCAGCTTCCGCCGCACTCCGGCCGTGAAGACTCGCTGCGCTGGAACCGGCGGCACCGCCACGTCGGCCAGTCGATCGAGCACGTCCATCGGTTTCACCCTTCGCAATGCCCGGCACCGGCCCCGAGCCGCCGCCGTTCTGAGTCAGAAGATGAGTTGCCGCTCCCGCCCGGCGTGTCACGGATTTTTTGGGAAGCCGGTTTTTCCGGTGATTCCTGGGGTTCGTGCCGCCGGGGCGGCCCGGGGGCACGAGGAGACGTCAGTCGCCGAGCATCGTTTCGGCCTTTGCCGCCAGTTTCTCGCGGATCCGGCTGATCCGCATCCGCAGGGCGCCCGACGTCGTGCCGAACATCTCGGCCAGCTCGTCGTAGTCGTGGTTCTCGGCAAATCGCATCAGCACCAGGGCGCGGTCCTCCTCGTCGAGGTGCTCCAGCACTTTCTGGGCGTCGTGCGCCGCGTCGACGGCGGCCGATGGGGCCGGCTGGGGATCGGCGTGCAGTTCGGCGAGGCCAAACTCCCCCCCGCCCTCCGGCGCCTCGCGGCGGCGGCGCCTCGACCGCGAACGCCGCAGCGTGAGGCAGGTGCGGATCGCCACGCCGTGCAGCCAGGTCGAATAGCGGCTGCGGCCGGCAAACTTGCCCCGCTCAAAAAACAGCCTGACGAACACCTCCTGGGCCGCGTCCTCGGCGTCGTGCTCGGTGCCCATCAGCCGCCAGCAGACCCGCCAGACCCGCTCCCGGAAGCGATCCATGAGGGCCGTGAACGCCACGCCGTCGGAGCCCTCCCGGGCCGCCTGAGCGGCGAGGGCTTCGTCGGTGAGTGTGGTGAGGCCGGATGGTCCGGGTGTGGGGAGCATGCCGTCGACGATCCTCACGGGGGGTCGGCTGCCGCAGCCCCGACAGGGGGGCGCAGGGGGACAGAATAGCCGCCCAGAGGCCACGCCGTGCACTGCGGCTGCCGGCATTTCCGCTTCGCCGGGTCTTCCCGGTGGGCCGCCGCGGCACGTGCTAGAGTTGCAGGATCAATGCCATGAGCGATGACCACGCCGTGAAAACCGATTCGATGCTCACGGGGCTCGAGCAGCCGCAGGGGGGTCTGACGCGTTCCGAGCGGGAGATGACCGGCCCCCGCACCGCGCTCTCGGTCGCCGCGAACCTCTCGGGCGGGGAGTCGCTGCTCTGGATCGGCAGGCCATCGGAGCGGGTGATCCGCGGGTACTGGACGGTCGCCGCGGTCTGCATGACCGCCCTGACGCCGGTGCTCTATCTGGCGATCGAGCAAAACCGCGGCCCGGCGTGGATCGTCGGGATCCTGGTTGCCATGGCCGTGCCGCCGGTCTGGGCCGCGTGGAAGCAGGCGCTCGTGCGGCACACCTCCTACGAACTCACGTCGGAACGGCTCCGCGTCACGCACGGCATTCTCTCGCTCGAGGTCGACGACATCGAGCTCTACCGCATCAAGGACATCCACGTGCGACAGCCGCTGCTCCAGCGGATCTGTGCCCTGGGATCGATCGTGATCTGGTCGTCCGACGTCACGCTGCCACGCTGCCGGATCCACGCCCAGCCGATCGGTGTGGTCCGCGAACTCCGCGAGAAGATCCGGCTGCTCGCCGAGGATCTCCGGGATCGCAAGGTGGTTCGGAACGACACCTGACCTGGATGCGCTGTGGCCGCGACTCGGGGCGGGCCATGGGCTCATGTCGTGCCGTGATCGCGGCGGCAGGTCAGCCGAGCGCCGCCGCCGCCCTGCTAATCGCCTCGTCAACGGCGGTGGCGTCGGCCGCTTCGGCAACGATCCGCACGATCGGCTCGGTGTTGCTTGCCCTCACCAGCAGCCAGCCGCCCGGCCAGTCGAGCCTCAGGCCGTCGAGCCTGCTCGGCGTGGCTGCAGGAAACGCCGCCTCGATCCGAGCCAGGCCGGCGACGAGGGCGGGGCCGCGGAGGTCCGGAGAAAGGTCGATCTTTGTCTTCTTCATCACCATCTGCGGCAGCGCTGCGGCCAGTCGTTCGATCGTGGCCCCCTCGAGGGCCAGCCGCTCCAGTACCAGAGCCATGGCCACGAAGCTGTCGCGAACGAGCACCACGCGGGGATCGATCACCCCGCCATTCCCCTCGCCGCCGAGCACCGCCCCGTGGGCGAGCATCGCATCGACGACGTTCGCCTCGCCGACCTTCGAGACATGGCAGGCCACTCCCCGCTTTCCGCAGATGGCCGCGGTCATGCCGCTCGTCGAGCAGTTGACCACCACCGGCCCGGGCATCTTCGCACGCACGCCCTCGACGGCGAGCGCGAGCGTCGCCTCCTCACCGACATACCGGCCGTCGGCCGTGGCGATTGCCAGCCGATCGGCATCGGG
>CAJBSQ010000120.1 GCA_903958265.1 uncultured Planctomycetaceae bacterium | reverse complement strand
TGGTTGACGAGTTCGGTGAGCAGTTCGCACGACTTGTGCTGCGCCTGCACCAGATCGTGGAGCAGGCGGTTGGTCTCGGAGAGATCGCCCGACACCTGCTGCGGGCGGCTCGACCGGATCGCCCCGGATGAAATGTCGAGTTGCGTGAAGATCGGCGGACTGTCGCTCATCAGATCTCCCATCCGGGGGATGCATCGGCCGCGAATCGACGCCTGCCTCTGCAGCACGTGAACTGGAGGCCCGGCGGCTCCCACCGACTCAGTTCACGACAAGACGTCTCCATAATAGGCATGTGGAAGCGGTTTTTCCATGCGCCCGCCGCACGAGCGACCTCACCGGCAGGGTTTGCCAAGCCTTCCGGGGCTCACTGCCCGACGGCGGCCTGTCGCCGGGAGATGTCGGGCGGCCCGGGAAACGCCGATCGGCCTTCAAGTAGTCGACGGAGAAGCCCGATGGATGGGGAACCGGGGAGCGGGGCCAGGGAAGGCGGCCGTTCGGGCGACGGAGCGGCTCATGAGCATGCAGCAGGCGGAATCCCGCGGAGATGGCGGGGTGTTCGGGTTTCTGACGGCGGTCGACACCCCAACGCACGGCCTGTTTGGCGGGTATCTAGTCGTCGATTCCCTCGGTCGTCCGCTCGAGTTTCACTGCACCGCGCCGGTGAAGGTCACCCGCGCGCAGCAGATCCTCTACGGTCCCACGCTCCACGGCCACCTCCACGGCCAGCAGATCGGTGGCGCCCTGCTCGCCGAAAGCAGGATCGCACCGTCCGTCGTGCTCACCGACCACGACGGGATGCTGCACGTGCGTTCGCACACGAAGCTGCCGGTGGCGCTCGTGCGGCCGCTCGACGGTGAGCTCGGCGCGGTCGGGTTCACCGTCGGTGCCGCCCACGTGTGCCCGCATCCCAACGACGCCGCCGACGAACCGGTGCTCCGCGAGCGGCTCATCGCGCTGGCCGCCGCCGTCGATCTTCGCGAGCCGTTCGAGCGGATTCGTGCGGCGATCGACGAGGCCCAGCGTCACTAGAGCGCGTTCGGTTTACGTGCATCGCCGGCTCGGGGGCCGAGAATCATAATGATCACGTCCGGCGAATCCGTCCGATCGATGTTCACCGACGACCTCCGCGTCGGTGGCGTGGTGATCCACGCGGCCATCGATCTGCATCTCCCCCGGCCGCCGGCACTACGGCTGCCAGTGACGGCGCTGGTGCCGCCGGTCACGCGGCTCGAGCTCGTGTTTCCCCGGCCGAAGGTGACGAGCTGCCTGTTCTCCTCGGCTCCTGCGTCGCCACCGCCGCCTGCCCCACGGCCGGAGCGGCCGCCTGCCGTGGGGCTCGCGATCAATCCCGACGAGTCGTCTCCGCCGGAGAAGGTCCGCCGCACCCGGATCGCGCCGCCACGAGACGTCGTCAAACTCTCCGAAAAGTTCTTCTACCTGCTGCAGCCCGACCTGGAGACCATGCTCCACGCGGGCAAGCTCGAGTTTCCCAAGCAGCCGTTTCCCTTTCAGCTCGACGGCATGGCGTTTCTCATCCCGCGGCACAACGCCGTGCTCGCCGACGAGATGGGCCTTGGCAAGTCGATGCAGGCGATTTCGTCGATCCGGCTGCTCGTTCGGTCGGGCGAGGCTCGTCGCGTGCTCGTGGTCTGTCCGAAGGGGCTCGTCTCGAACTGGACGCGGGAACTGGCCGATTGGGCACCGGAGCTCGTGGTGGCCGTGATCGAGGGGGATCAGCCGCGGCGGCGGTGGCAGTGGAGCCTCGCCGACGTGCCGGTGAAGGTGGCCAACTACGAGGTGCTGGTCCGCGACCGCGACCTTGTGGCCGAACTCGGCCTGTCGTTCGATCTCGTGGTGCTCGACGAGGCCCAGCGGATCAAGAACCGCTCCAGCCAGACGAGCCAGGCCGTGCGGTCGCTCGACCGCAGGCGGTCGTGGGCGCTCACCGGCACGCCCATCGAGAACAGTTCCGACGACCTCGTCGGCCTGTTCGAGTTCGTGGCCCCGGGCCAGGTGAACGAGCGGATGGCCCCGAAGGCGATGGGGGCGGCGGTCTCCGACCACATCCTGCGGCGGACGAAAGACAAGGTTCTCAAGGACATGCCGCCGCGGCTGAACCGAGACGCCCGGATCGAGCTCACGGCCGAACAGCGGGAGACCTACCGGAAGGCGGAGGAGGAGGGGGTGCTCCGGCTGGCCGACATGGGCCGCGAGGCCACGATTCAGCATGTGTTTGAGCTCGTGCTCCGCCTCAAGCAGATCTGCAACTTCGACACGGCCACGGGCGAGAGCGCGAAGCTCGATTGCCTGGAGGCCGAACTCGAGGAAGTGCAGGCCAGCGGTCGCAAGGCCCTCGTCTTCAGCCAGTGGGTGGAGACACTCCGCCGGCTCGACGACCGGTTCGCGAGGTTCGGGGCGCTCCAGTACCACGGCGGCATGTCGACCATGGCCCGGGATGAGGCGATCCGGCGGTTCAAGCAGGAGAAGAAGCATTCGGTGCTGCTGCTGTCGTATGGCGCGGGGGCGGTGGGGCTGAATCTCCAGTTCTCGCAGTACGTGTTCCTCTTCGATCGCTGGTGGAACCCGGCCGTCGAGGATCAGGCGATCAACCGCGCCCACCGCATCGGCGCGGTCGGCGCGGTGACCGTGACGCGGTTCCTCTCCGTCGACACCATCGAGGAGCGGATCGACGAGGTGCTCCGCCGCAAGCGGGACCTGTCTGAGACGATCCCCTCACAGGCCGAGGCCCCGGCGGCGAGCGGGCTGACCGCGGAGGATCTGTTCGCGCTGTTCAGGCTCGCCCCGCCGCAGCGGTCGATGCACCGTGGATCCGACACGGCCGCCGCCTGACGATCACGGAGCGGAAGGCCCATGGCACTTCCGCACGCGTTGGATCGCTGACGAGCGGTCGGGTGGCCCACACCCGGCAGGCGGCCGGCGCTCCCCACGTGCTTGCGTGGGAACAGGGAAAAACCCCGAGTGAACTAACACGGGGATTACTGTTGCAACAAATACCGTTTCCACGTATTGTGCGGACTCGGCTCGGATACC
>CAJBSQ010000119.1 GCA_903958265.1 uncultured Planctomycetaceae bacterium | reverse complement strand
GCCGGGTACATCATGGGCGACACCGTCAACATGTCGTCGCATGCCAATGCGATCGGCAACTACTTCATCGAGGGGCCGGTCGACGGCAGTTCGCCATTTGCCTCCGGCACGCCCCAGTTCGAGATCTACGGGGCCGACAACTGGGTCGACGGCGACCGCGACGGCCTGCTCGACGGCAGCAGCATCACCACCTATCCGGGCGCGACCGTGGCCGCCACCCCCTTCGCCTTTCCGACGACCGCCTCGATGACCGCCCAGCAGGCCGTGAGCTTCGTGACCCAGCATGCGGGGCCGACGATCACGCGAGACGAGGTCGACACCCGAATCATGCAGGGGGTGCTGAGCTACGGCACGCTCGGGGGCGTGATCCTCCGCGACACAGACCTGTTTCCCACCTTCGCCGCCCCGCGGGTCGCGTTCGGGCGTCTGGCCGACACCGACAACGACGGCATGCCCGATGGATGGGAGCGCTCCCGCGGACTCAACCCCGCCAGCGCGACCGACTGGAAGACATTGTCCGGCGGGTACACCAACCTGGAGCTGTACCTCAACGAACTCGGTGCCAACGAGACCGCCAGCCGCTGGACCGTCGCGAGCGGCACCTGGGGCGGAGCAGGCTCCTGGTCGGGCGGCGTACCCACGTTCTCGACGGCCGCCGCCGTCTCGGGCACTTCTGTTCTGGCCACTGGCCAGGCGCTGGCCAGACGGCTTTCGATCGGCGACGGCGGTCCAGGCCGGCTGAACGTCACCGGCGGCAGCCTCGACATCTTCGAGCGGCTGCACCTCGGCCCATCGGGCGACGGCACGCTCTCAATCACTGGCGGATCCGTCGCGGCGGGTGAGATCGTCCTCGGGGGACTCTCGGGGACGACGCCCACCGCGGGCATCCTGGTGATGACCGGGGGCACCCTGCAGGCAGCGTTCATACGGGCGGGTTCCGCGGGTGGACGGTTTGACTGGACGGCTGGTGCGGTCCACCTCACCGCGTCGCCGAACGTCGCGGTGCCAACCGTCATCGGCCCCGCGGGGGGCACCATCGCCACCAACGGCTTCAGCGGCACCTGGAGTGGCGTCCTCACCGGGAGCGGCGGCCTGACGAAGAACGGTGCAGGCACGCTCACGCTCACGGGGTCCAACTCCTTGCTCGGCAACGTGCGGGTCAACGCCGGAACACTCGCCCTCAACCATGTCGCTGCCGCCGGCCCGGGCACGATCCTGCTCGGCGGCGGTGAGGTTGCCTTTGGATCCGTTTCTGGCATCGCCACACCGATCGTGATGCTCGCCAGCGGCACGCTCTCCGCCGGTGGGATCACGCTCAACGGCGCGGTCAGCGGATCGGCATCGCACCGGCTGGGAATCGCGACGACGACCACCGGCAACCTGACGCTCGCGGGAAGCCTGGCGGGCTTCGCCGGCACGCTCGACTTCGGCCCCTCGTCGGGCAACATCCGGCTCAACGCGTCAGCCGCCACAGGCAGCGGCACGGCCCAGTTCGACCTCGGCGTTAGCACCGCTGCGATACGCACCGCCTTTGCGGCCACGGTGCAGGTGGGTTCCCTGACCGGCGGTACCGGCACGAAACTTCAGGGTGCCACGAACGATGCCGGGGCTGTCACGTACGTGATCGGCGGGAACTCTCGGAGCACGTCGTTCGCGGGCGCGATCACCAACGGCGTGTTCACGACGCCAGGCATCGTCGGACTCACGAAGACGGGCACCGGCACGCTCACGCTCTCTGGCGGGTCGAGTGCCTTCACCGGCGTCACGCGGGTCTCCGGCGGCACGCTCTCGGTGGCCGTGCTCGCCAACGGCGGCACCGCCAGCGGGATCGGGAGTTCCTCCGCCGATCCCGCCAGCCTCGTGCTCGACGGCGGCGCGCTCCACTACACGGGACCGGCCGTCACGATCGACCGCGGCTTCACCGTCACGGCCAACGGGGGACGGTTCGAGCGTCATGGCGTTGGCAATCTCGTGCTCGGGGGAACCGCCGCGATCGCGATGCCGGGATCTGGCGATCGCACGCTCGTGCTCGGCGGCAGTTCCACCGCCTTCAACAGCATCTCGGCCGGCATCGGCGATCCCGCCTCGGGCCGGACGACGCTCGTCAAAGATGGGCCGGGCACGTGGCGGCTTGGAGGAGCCTCGTCATTCACGGGCGGCACGGGCCTCCGCGGAGGATCAATCGTCGCGGCGGCCAGCGGCGCGCTGGGAAGCGGCGTCGTCACGCTCAGTGGCTCCGCCCAGCGATTAACGCTCGTCTCCAGTGCCACGCTCGCCAATGCCATCGTGATCGACGCCCCCGCGGGTGTCGTGGGCAGTGGCCTGATCCAGTACGAGGGTCTCGGCCGCGGTGTGCTCGCCGGCGGCACGATCACGATCCTCGCCAACAATCCGGCCGGCGGCATCTTTGGCTCCACAGGGGGAGGCGAACTGTTCGTCTCCAGTGCCGTGGTGGCCGCCTCGGGCAGCAGGGTCAACGTCCGCACCGGAACCGTCACGCTCGCAGGTGGCGGCTCGTACCAGTATCTCGATCACGGCACGGGCACACTCCGAGTCGGGGCACCTCAGGGCATCCCGACGACCGCGGAGGTCTTGCTCGGGGCAAGCGGGCCCGCGGTGTTCGACCTTGCCGGCTTCGACCAGACCGTCGCCAGGCTCACGAAAGGCCCGGCGGCGGCAGTGACAGGCAACAGTTCGACCACTCGGAATGCAACGCTCACGATCACGGGAAGTGCGACGTACGACGGCGTGCTCCAAGACGCGGTGCTCGGTGGCACGAAGCGGCTCCACCTCGCCGTAGACGGCGGACGGGTGCGGCTCACCGCCGCCAACACGCACAGCGGCACCACGTCGGTCGGCAACGGCACGCTC
>CAJBSQ010000118.1 GCA_903958265.1 uncultured Planctomycetaceae bacterium | reverse complement strand
TTTTCGCGATCGTAATCGCTCGTGGCATTCTCGATCTCGCGGCGAATCTGCTCGATCCGAGCCTTGATGTCACCGGTTTTACCGGAGCCCTCGATGACCGTCGTGTTGTCTTTGTCGACAATCACCTTCTTGGCGCGGCCGAGTTCGGCCAGGCCGAGGTTCTCGAGCTTCATTCCCAGGTTCTCGAACACCGGCGTGGCTCCGGTGAGGATCGCAATGTCCTCGAGCATCGCCTTGCGGCGATCGCCGTAGCCCGGAGCCTTGACCGCACACACCTGGAAGGTGCCGCGGAGCCGGTTGATCACCAGCGTGGCCAGGGCTTCGCCGTCGACGTCCTCGGAGACGATCAGGAGCGGCTTGCCGGCGTTCACCACGGCCTCCAGCAGCGGCACGATGTCTTTGACGCTCGAGATTTTCTTCTCAAACACCAGGATGTAGCAATCCTCGAGTACGCACTGCATCTGCGTGGGATTGGTGACGAAGTAGGGGGAAAGGTAGCCGCGGTCGAACTGCATCCCCTCCACGAACTCGATCTCCGTCTTGAGGCTCTTGCCCTCGTCGACCGTGATCACGCCGTCCTTGCCCACCTTGTCCATCGCCTCGGCGAGCAGTTCGCCGATCTCGGCGTCGTTGTTCGCGGCGATCGAAGCGACCTGCGCCATCTCCTTCTTGCCCTTCACCGGAATCGACATCTCCTTGAGCCTGGCGACGATGTCGGCGACGGCCTTCTCTATGCCAGCCTTCATCTGGATCGGGTTCACGCCGGCGACCACGGCCTTGAGGCCCTCGTTGAAGACCGCCTCGGCAAGCACGGTGGCCGTGGTGGTGCCGTCACCCGCCACGTCGCTCGTCTTGCTGGCAACTTCGCGGACCATCCGGGCGCCCATGTTTTCGTAGACGTCCTCGAGGTCGATCTCCTTGGCGACGGTGACGCCGTCCTTGGTGACCGTCGGCGAGCCGAAGCTCTTCTGGAGGATCACGTTGCGGCCCTTGGGGCCGAGCGTCACCTTCACCGCTCGCGCGAGTTTGGCGACGCCGCGTCGCATCGCCTCACGGGCCTCCTGATCGAATGCCATCATCTTGGCCATGTGAAAACTCCTCTGGGGATATGTGGTCTGTAGGAATCAGTCGGGGGAATCTGCGTGCGGAAAATCCGGTGTGGAGAACAATACTCTCGAAAAATTGACGAACAGCGGCCCGGCTCAGCCGACGATGGCGAGGATGTCGTCCTCGCGCATCAGGAGCAGTTCGTCATCGCCGATCTTGAAGGGCTCGCCGGCGTAGCTCGTGAACACGACACGATCGCCGGGCTTGACCTGGAGCGGATGCCGCGATCCCTTCGAATCGAGCTTCCCCTCACCCACGCTGACGACAACGCCGCGGGCCGGCTTGTCCTTGACCGAGTCGGGCAAGAGGATGCCGCCGGAAGTCTTCTGTTCGCTCGCCTCGCGCTCGACCACAACGCGGTCGCCGAGGGGAATGAGAGTCGACTTCTTCTTGACTGACTTGGTGGCGGTGGCTGACATGATTCGCTTGACCTTTCTCGAAAAATCCGGCCTCGGGAACTGCCGACGCCCACAATGACGCCGGCGCACCGGCTCGGAGGTGGTGGCTGGTGCCACCCGGACGGGCACATGCCCTGCCCGGGGCTGTCGCCATCAGACCGGTTTCCCATGCGGAAGCAAGTGGCGCGCCGGAAGCACGTCGATCGCCGACCGGGAAGCCGTACGCCCTTCTTTCCAGGGATTTTCTGGTGAAAATATCCAGCTGGATCCGGCCTGCCGAGTTCGGCTTGGTGCTGCCAGTTTGGCAGGAACGCCCACGCTGGCGGGGCCCGCGCTCCCCAGGGATCGGCCCCGCTGCCCGCCTTGCGGCGTCATCATGGCAAACCCGCATGGCACCCGGTACGCTTTTCAAGAGCACTCAATCCGCCTTCGACCTCGGCTCGTTTTTCCATGCCCACCCACAAACGGATCGACGCCGCCAAGATCGGCGACGTGACGGTCGTCAAGTTCGTCGACAAGAAAATCCTCGACGAGACGGGCATTCAAGAACTCGGTGCCGAACTCTTCGCGCTGGTGGAGCACGACAATCGCCGCAGCATCGTGCTCAACTTTGAGAACGTTGATTTCCTGTCGAGTGCCGCGCTAGGCAAGCTGATCACGCTCGACCGCAAGGTGAAGGCAGCCCAGGGTCGGCTGAAGATGAGCAACATCCGCCCCGAAATCCTCGAGGTCTTCCAGATCACCAAACTCAACAAGGTGTTCGACATTCGCGGCGAGGAGGCCGAGGCGATCTCGGCCTTCTGATCTGACCCGCGGCGACTCGGGAGCTGGGCTTTACCGGGTGAGGTGAACACCATGACGGAACAACCCGGGGCAGACGCGTGGCGGCTGGTGGTGAATCTGCCGAGTGAACGTGGTTCAAATAGGCAGGTGACCGACCAGCTTCTCGAGCAACTTGGCGTCCACGGCTGGCCGCCTGCCGACATCTTCGCCATCCATCTCGCCGCGGAAGAGGCGATCGTCAACGCGATCGTCCATGGCAACAAGCTCGATCCAACCAAGAAGGTTCACGTGGAGTGTGAAATTTCCACCGCGGTGGTACGGATCTCGATCAGTGATGAGGGAGCGGGATTCGACCCCGCAAGCGTGCCCGACTGCACCGTCGAGGAACGTCTCGAGGCCCCCAGCGGCCGGGGCGTGATGCTGATGAAGTCGTTCATGACCAGCATCGAGTACAACGCCACGGGTAACGCCGTGGTCCTCCTGAAACACCGTTCCTAAAGTCCGACGGGACCTCCGCCGAGACTGCCCGAGGGCCCCTGACTGGAATGGATCCAGTGGTGCTGGCGTGACCGGGCCACCCCTCGACTGCCGGGCGCATCGCCGCGACGGACCGCACACCACGTCCTCAGGCCACCGCGGGGACAGACTCTGGCTCCCCGGGCAAAAACCCCTGAAAACGCCGCGACGGAGCCTCATCTCGCGGACGTCGCGGCGATGCGGTAGTTTTAGAAAGTCTGATGGCGGCCGCCTTCGCCGCGGCCTCCGATCAGGTATTTTCCCCGATAGCTCAACGGTAGAGCGAGCGGCTGTTAACCGCTAGGTTGTAGGTTCGAATCCTACTCGGGGAGTTACGGCTCTTTTCGCAAGAGACCGCACGAAGCCGTAGGAGGTCGCAAGTCCTTCTGCGGCTTGCTCTTTTGATGGATCGCCGATTTTTCGGTGCGGTGTCCTGCGACCCCTTGCGAGCAAACCGTGCGTCGGATTCTGCGTCGCTTTCGAGACCGAACACCTACGGGATCCTGGGGTGGCCGAAAGTCGAGCGTTTCGCAGATCGGCGACTCATG
>CAJBSQ010000117.1 GCA_903958265.1 uncultured Planctomycetaceae bacterium | reverse complement strand
CGCCCCCGAGCCGGCGAACCACGTCAGTCGAATGCGCTTGAGTATGCTCTGGAGAGGAAGTGATCGCAGGCATGGCACCACCGAAGTCAACTCCTCGGCGGCGGATCGGCTGGCTCCCGGCGTTGGCCATGGGTGTCTCGGCCGTGGCCTGCGCTGCGGCTCCGGTGCCGGAACCGCTCGAGTTCAACCGCGACATCCGGCCGATCCTGGCGGAGAACTGCTTCTATTGCCATGGTCAGGATGGCAACAAGCGGGAGGCGGACCTGCGGCTCGATGTGCGTGAGGCAGCCGTTTCGGCAGGGGCGATCGTGCCCGGTGAGGTTGGGGCGAGCACGCTCCTCGAGCGGATTCACTCGACCGACCCCGACGTGATCATGCCGCCGCCGGAGTCCAATCGCCGGCTCTCCGACGACCAAAGGGCTCTCCTCGACCGCTGGGTTCGGGAGGGTGCGGCCTACGAGCCGCACTGGGCCTTCGTGCCGCCGATGCGGCCCACGCCGCCGCTCGTGCAGCAGTCGGCATGGCCACGAAACGAGATCGATCGATTCGTGCTCGAGAAACTCGAGACCGCGGGCCTGCACCCGGCGCCCGAGGCCGACCGGCCGACGCTGATCCGCCGCCTCTCCATCGATCTCATCGGGCTCCCGCCGCTCCCGGCCGAGATCGACGCCTTCGTGGCCGATACCGATCCGCTGGCCTACGAGCGGCTCGTCGACCGACTCCTGGCGAGTCCTCACTACGGCGAGCGGATGGCCCTCGCGTGGCTCGATGCCGCACGGTATGCCGACTCAAACGGATTCCAGCAGGATGGCGACACGTGGCAATGGATCTGGCGGGATTGGGTGGTGAAGGCGCTCAACGCCGACATGCCGTTCGACCAGTTCACGATCGAGCAGCTGGCCGGCGACCTGCTTCCCGACGCGACCGTGGACCAGAAAATCGCCAGTGGCTTCAATCGCAACCATCTCCTCAACGGCGAGGGGGGCGCGATCGCCGAGGAGCAGCGGTTCAACAACCTCTTCGATCGCGTCGACACGACGAGCACCACCTGGCTGGGTCTGACGATGGCCTGCGCCCAGTGCCACGACCACAAATACGACCCGCTCACGCAGGCCGATTACTACGCCCTACTCGATGCGTTCAACCGCGTGCCTGAAACGGGCATGCCCACCCGCTTCTCATCCCGGATCCGGGTCGCCCCGCCGGTGGTCGAACTCCCGACGGATGAGCAGCGCACGCAACGTGCCGCCCTCGAGGCGGCCATGAAGGCGGAAGCGGGAGAGTCGAAGGGAGTGGTGGACGCCGCCTACGCCGCCTGGCGAAGCGGCCTCTTTGCCGACGGCGAGCCGGCCGATGGGAGCGACCTCCCCCGCACGCTCACACCGCTCCTGCGGAAGCCGGAGAAAGACCGCACGGCCGACGAGCGGAAGACGATCGAGAAGCAGCTCCGCGGCCACTTCGACGCCCACGTGAAGGCTCGTGTGATTGAGGATCTTCCGCAGGTCAAGCGGTATGAAGCAGCGAAACAGGCCTACGAAGAGTTCCAGGGCGACCGGATTCCCCGCGTGATGGTGATGAGCGACGCCTCGCCCCGCGAGACCAAGATCCTCGACCGCGGTGACTATCTTTCGCCGAAGGGAGACACGCTCACGTTTGCCACGCCGGCGTCGCTGCCAGGCCTGCCCGAGGGTCTGCCCCGCGACCGGCTGGGCTTGGCTCGCTGGCTGTTCCTGCCCGAGCAGCCGCTCACCGCGCGGGTTCAGGTCAACCGGATGTGGCAGCACTTTTTCGGAGTCGGCCTCGTGAAGACCGTCGAAGACATGGGGGTGCAGGGGGAGTATCCGGCGCACATGGATCTGCTCGACTGGCTCGCCGTGGAGTTCCGCGAGCGTGGCTGGAGCCAGAAACAGATGCACCGGCTGCTCGTGACGTCGGCCGCCTACCGGCAGGACGCCCGCGTCAGGCCCGACCATCTGGCGGCAGACCCGGAGAACCGCCTGCACGGCCGCGCGAGCCGGTTCCGGATGCCCTCGATGGTGCTCCGCGATGTGGCGTTGGCCGCGGGTGGCTTGATCGACTTCAGGATCGGAGGGCCGCCGGTGTATCCCTATCAGCCCGACCAGATCTGGGAGGCGCTGGCGATCACCAAGGAACGCGACTTCACCTACCCGGCCTCGCCCGCCGCCGATCTCTACCGGCGGAGCCTGTACACCTTCTGGCGGCGGACGGTCAGCCCCGCCAACATGTTCGACGCCGCCAATCGCCAGACCTGCACCGTGCGGGCCGGCCGCACCAGCACACCCCTGCACGCCCTCACCACGCTCAACGATCCCACCTGGGTCGAGGCGGCCCGGGCCCTGGCCGAACAAAGCCTTGGAGCGGCGACCGACGCCGAGGGGCGGCTGTCCTACGCCTTCCGGCGGGTGCTCGGCCGCCCGCCGACGCCCTATGATCTCGAATCGCTGACGCGGATGCTCGAGCGGCAGCGGGCATTCACCCAGGCTGATCCGGCGGCTGCGAGCCAACTCCTCGGGGTCGGCGAGAGCCGCCGCGACGAGTCGCTCGAGCCGACGGAGCACGCCGCGCTGACCTGCGTCTGCCTCGCGATCCTCAACCTCGACGAGGCCCTCACCAGGGAGTGACCGATGCCAGAGCCGCACGACGTCTGCCGCGAGAACATCGACCGCGTCACCCGCCGGCGGCTGTTCGGCTCCGCCGGGGCGGGCATTGGCGCGGCCGCGCTGGCCGCACTGCTCGCCAGAGACTGCCCTGCCGCCGGGCCGATCGTGGCGGGGCTCCCGGGACTGCCTCACCACGAGCCCAGGGCGAAGCGGGTCGTGATGCTCTGGCAGGGGGGCGGCCCGTCGCATGTCGATCTCTTCGATCCCAAGCCGATGCTCATGGCGCATGGCGGAGAGAATGTCCCCGAAAGCGTCCGGGGCACCACGCGGCTCTCGACGATGTCGAGCGGCTACGCCAGATGGCCCGTGGTCGCGCCCATCAAGCCGTTTCGCCGCTACGGCGGGTGCGGCATGGAGATGAGCGAGATGCTGCCTCGGCTGGGCGGGCTCGCCGACGAGCTCTGCCTGATCCGAAGCATGAACACGGAGGCCGTCAACCATGCCCCCGGCGTCACCTTCTGCCTCACCGGCGCGCAGGTTCCTGGCCGGCCCAGCATGGGTGCGTGGATGAGCTACGGGCTCGGCTGCGAGACGGATGACCTGCCGGCCTTCGTGGTGATGACCTCGTCCGACAAGGGCAAGACCTGCGGGCAGTTGTTCTTCGACTACTACTGGGGCAGCGGATTCCTGCCGTCGCGGTATCAGGGGGTGAAGTTCCGCAACGCGGGCGAGCCGGTTCCCTACCTCGCCAACCCGGCGGGTGTCAGCCGCCAGGCGCGGCGGGCCCTGCTCGATGACCTGGCGGCGATGAACTCCGCCCACCTCGCCGACTACGGCGATCCGGAAATCGACACGCGAATCGCCCAGTACGAGATGGCCTACCGGATGCAGGAGAGCGTGCCGGATCTCGTCAACTTTGCCGATGAGCCGCGGCACGTGCTCGACCGCTACGGACCCGACGTGCACGTGAAGGGGAGTTTCGCCTCCAACTGCCTGATCGCGCGGCGGCTCGTGGAGCGGGGCACGCGGTTCGTGCAGCTGATGCACGCGGGCTGGGATCAGCACTCGAATCTCTTCACGCAGCTCTCGCAGCAGTGCGTCGACACCGACGCGCCGTCGGCGGCGTTGATTCTCGACCTCCGCGAGCGGGGGCTGCTCGACGACACGCTGGTGCTCTGGGGAGGCGAGTTTGGCCGCACGCCGTTTGGTCAGGGCGACCCCGCCGCTCCGAATGGCCGCGACCATTTCGGCAAGGCGTTTTCATTCCTGCTCACGGGTGGCGGCGTGAAGCGGGGGCATGTCTATGGCGCGACCGACGACTATGCCTGGAACATCACCGCCGACCCCGTGCACGTCCACGATCTGCAGGCCACCATCATGCACCTGATGGGCATCGACCACACGCGGCTTACCTACCGCTATCA
The DNA here is from genome assembly GCA_903958265.1 of uncultured Planctomycetaceae bacterium. GTDB lineage: Bacteria > Planctomycetota > Planctomycetia > Pirellulales > UBA1268 > QWPN01. The sequence continues at coordinate 5,938 of CAJBSQ010000117.1, read as the reverse complement.
GGGTCGGCAGTTCCGGCTCACCGACGTGCACGGCCACGTCGTCCGGGGCATCCTCGCCTGACGGGATGCCCGCGAGGCGGGCCTGGGCGGCAACGCAGAGGCCGCACCTATCGCAGCTTAACGCTGTTCTCACGGCGGCCTCAATCGGGTATTCCCTCGCAGTCAGCCTTCTTCCCCCTGCGCCCGGAGCGGATGCGTGCCGCTGCGTTCCCACGTCCTGAGGCTCCTGGTCCACACCGTGGCGGCGGTGCTCATGCAACCGGCATGGGCGGCGGAGCCCCAAGGCAGCGACCGGGTGGCGCTCCTGCCTCCGATCGACTTCAACATGGAGCAGGACACGTTCGCCAACGAACCCGTGTCGGATGCGGACCCCGACGTGACGAAGCCCCGCCCCCGGTCAGGATCCCCCTTTGGATCATCGGCCCCGGTCTCGATTGGCGGCTTCTGGGCTCCGGCGGTCGGCATCGACGGTCAGCCCGCCACGCTCGGGATCAACGCGGAGTACGTGCGACTCGGGGTGCCGGTGGGCATCCCGGCCGAGGGCAAGCCGCTCACGATCGCGATTGCCCGTTTCGGCCGGCTCGAGCTGGCCACCGACGCGGTGTTGCCTGACTCGGGCACCCCGGTTCCCGACCAGCTCTGGCTTGTGGAAACCGGTGCCATGCACGTCCGCCCGCTGGCCGACGGTGGGAGCCTCGGCGGCACCTTTCTGTTCGGATCGGCGAGCGACCGGCCGTATGCCGCCGGCCGCGATCTCACGCTGATGGCGATCGGCTTCTACACGCGGCCGGTCGGGAACGACCGCGATGACTGGAATGTCAGCATCTTCTATTCGCCCACCTCCCAGCTGCCATACCCGTTGCCCGGTCTGGCCTACGTGTGGCGGCCCGACGAGACCCTCGAGGCCAAGATCGGTGTGCCGGCCGCCATCGAATACCGGCCCGACGACGACTGGACCTTCTCGGCCAACTACTTTCCACTGGTCAACTTCAACGCCACCGCCCGCCGCCGCCTGACCGACCGCCTCTCGATGCTCGCCTACTATCGTACCGACACGGAGATCTACTTCCTCGCCGACCGCGTACTCGACGACCAGCGATTCTATGTGTTTGATCAGCGTGCGGCGGTCGGCGTGGAGCAGTCGATCGCCAAGGGATTCAGCCTCGAGTTCACCGCTTCCTACTTGTTCGACCGCACGCTCTTCCAGGGCACCAACTTCTCGTCCGGCCGCACCGACATCGTGCGGTTTGATTCGGGCCTTGGCCTCGGCCTCCAGCTGCTCTGGCGGCGCTGAGAGGAGGTGGATCGCCGCACGGCATGACCACGGGCATCAGAGGGCGAATGCCATCGCGTCAATCGACTGGACGCGTTGCAGACTCGCTGGAACCGTGATTACGCCGCGGCCACACGCGGGCACCCAGCGTGCCAACGACGACGAGCGACAGGCCTACCACCAGGCCGGTGAGAGCATCGGCGGCCATTGAGAAGAGCGTCAACCAGGCCGACGTGCCCACGAGATGACCACCGACGGCTGTGGCCAGTTCATGCACGGCGGCATGCAGCGAGGGGATGCCGTGGGCGATGATCCCACCGCCGACGAGAAACATCGCGGCCGTACCGGCCACCGAGAGACCCCGCATCAGCCACGGTGCAGCGGTGAGCAGCCCACGACCGAGGCCCGCTGACAGTGGCGAACGCTGACCCGCCAGGAAGGCGCCGACGTCATCGAGCTTCACGATCCCCGCCACGAGTCCGTAGACGCCGATCGTCATCGCCACCGAGATCGCCACGAGCACAGCGACCTGCGTGGAGAGCGGCTGGCCCGCCACGACGCCGAGGGTGATCACGATGATCTCGGCAGACAGGATGAAATCGGTGCGGATGGCACCGGCAATCTTGTTCCGTTCGACGGTCGCTGGATCGAGCGGCTGTGCCGTGGTCGACTCGGAGTGGGTGTGGTGGGGGGAGTGTTTCGCTGCAGGCAGAAACCGATGAAGTATTTTTTCCGCCCCTTCGTAGCAGAGGTAGGCGCCACCGATCATCAACAGCGGCGTGACCGCCCACGGGGTGAGCCAGCTCACCGCGAGGGCCGCCGGCACGAGGATCGCCTTGTTCACGGCGGAACCACGGGCGACGGCCCACACCACGGGCAACTCGCGGGCGGGGCTGACACCGGTCACCTGCTTGGCGTTGAGCGCGAGATCGTCGCCCAGCACGCCGGCCGTCTTCTTGACGGCCACCTTTGTCATCACCGACACATCGTCAAGCACCGTGGCGATGTCGTCGAGCAGAAGCAGCAGGCTGTACGCCATCGAGATCCTCCCGGGTCGTGTACCCAGACCAGGCAACCGAGCACGGCCCCGATGCTGGTCCCCGCGCCGTAGATTCTGCCAAACGCTGGTAGCACGATGGGAGGTCGAGTGGAACTCCGCGAATCAGCCCTCTGCCCTGAGGTGAGCGGGAATCAGCGGAGCGGAGGGGCCCTCTCTGGCAGGGCTGCGAGCGAGTCGGTGCCGGCAGCCAGATCCTCGACGAGCACCTGGAGATCCACGGGATGCACGGCAAACTGCCCAAGGTACGGACGGGTGTAGGCGAACAGAATCACGAAGCAGCAGGCGATGCCCACGGCCACCATCGACAGGGCCACCCGTCTGGCCCGGTACGACTCCGCGTGGATCAGCCCCACGCCGAGCAGGGTGAGCATGCCGAGCACCCCGACGATCGTCCATCGCGTCGGTGGGGGGCGGGTGGCGGCAATCCGCAGCCTCGTCTCGCGGGCATCCGAGGCCTGGCGAAACATGTCTCTCAGTTCCGTAAGGTCACTGCCCTCCGGCAACTGGTGGATGGCACCGCGGAGGTCGCGCAGTGGTGGCGCCGGAACTCGCGGAGAGGCGAGGTGGGCCATCTGCGGCCACTCCTCGGCAGCGATGAACTCGACCGTCTCGCGAAGGGCCGCGGTCAGATTGCCTCGGTGGCCGTCGTCGACATCGACGGCTGCCTGCCACATGTCGCGATACATCGCGGCCTCGACGCGTGCCGCCTCCTCGGCTCGGCTGTGCTGATCCCAGACCGGAATGGCGATGAACGAAATCAACAGCCCGAACGCCAGTCCGATTTGGGCGGGCACCTCAGCTTCGAACCGGCCGAGCTTCAGCCCGTCGCGGCCCGCAATCCAGGGCACGAGCACGCAGTGGACCAGCACCGCCAGTGATCCCCAGAAGGCGAGCAGGAAAGCGATCACGAAGGGCATCGGGAGGGCAAGGATCACGTCGAACACTGTGGGAACGCTGGCCATCGGCATGGTCCTTGAAAGGGGTACGAAACGATGACTGACCATCCGCTGGCAGGCCGAAGGACCGAACCCACCATCAGCGTGTCAGGGGTAGGGAATAGGTGCGCCCGCGGCATGAACGCAAGGCCAGCGTCGGGCCCTCGGCTGGGGCACCCGTGGGCGACGCTGGCGTGCCGGACTGCCATTGGCGGCCATCGCCCTCCCCTTTGCCCCCCGTGCCCTATGATTCGAGGAAACGACCAGCGGCGACGACCGGATGGTTCCGGACCGCGGGCTCGGATCCCCAGACATGAGCGATGCCGCGGACATGCGAACCCTGATCCTCGTGCCGACGGACCTCGAGCGGCGGGTGATCGAGCCGATCGTGGCCCCCGCCCTGGGTGCCGCCGGGGTGCTCGAACTCTGCGGCTTCGGGCCGGTGGCCGCCGCCGCCCGCACGGCGCTGCTCGTGGAGCGGCTTCACCCGGACAGGGTGGTTCTCGTCGGCATCGCGGGCCGGCTCAACGACCAGCTCGCGATCGCGGCCGCCTATCGGTTCGCACAGGTCGCGTGTTTCGGCATCGGCGTCGGCTCGGGCGAGGCGTTCCTGCCGGCCGGGGCGGCGGAGTGGCCGCAGTGGCCGGGTGACCCAGGGGATGGGTCCCCGGCGATCGGCGACCTGATCGACTGCCGGTCGGCGGGCCCTGCCACTTCTCGAGCGGGGCTCCTGCTCACCGCCTGCGCTGCCTCGGCGACTCCCGACGACGTCCGGCTGCGGAAGCGATGGTTTCCCGCCGCGGCCGCCGAGGACATGGAGGGCTTTGCCGTGGCCTTTGCCTGCCGGCTCCGCGGCGTGCCTCTCGACGTCATCCGGGGCATCTCGAACACGGCGGGCGACCGCGACAAGACCCGCTGGGACATCTCCGGCGGGCTGCGGGCCGCCGGAGACCTCGCGGTCCAGACCATCGCGGAGGCGCCGTGACCGCGAGCATCCGCCTCGGCATCTCGACCTGCCCGAACGACACCTTCGCCTTCCATGGCCTGATCACGCAGGCCGTGGACTGGCGGGGCCTGCGGTTCGAGGTGGAACTGCTCGACATTCAGGCACTCAACGACCGGCTGCTCCGCGGTGAGTTCGACGTCGGCAAGACGAGTTTCCACGCCGCCCTGCATCTGGCGACCGACTACGTGGTGCTGCCGAGCGGCTCGGCGCTCGGCTTCGGCGTGGGGCCGTTGCTCCTGGCGGCCACACCTGGCACCGTGCCGCTCGGCCTGGAGCAGATCACGCTCTGCCCGGGCAGACACACGACCGCCGCGCTCTTGTTCGAGCTTTTCTATCCTCACACCACCCGGATCGAGCACGTGGTGTTTTCGGAGATCATGCCGCGGCTGGCGGCCGGCCGGGCCGACTTCGGGGTCTGCATCCACGAGGGGCGGTTCACCTGGCGGCAGCATGGCCTCGGGCTCGTGGAGGACCTGGGAACCAGGTGGGAGACCGAGACGGGATGCCCGCTGCCGCTCGGCGGAATCGTCGCGAACCGGCGACTGGGCGTCGAGACGATCGCCGTGGTGCAGCAGGTGATCCGCGACTCGCTGCTGCTCGCCCTGGCCGACCCGGGGGCGGCACTGCCCACGATGCGGGAGCATGCCCAGGAGCACGACGACACGGTGCTCATGCAGCACGTCGACGTGTACGTGAACGACTGGACGGTCGACCTGGGCGGCACCGGCCTGCGGGCCCTCGACGAACTCTCGGCCCGGGCGGCGTCGATCGGCCTGGGAACGGGCCGCCGGCTGCAGGTGTTTTCGGGCTGACGGCCGGGCCGCGGTGCGGCGGTCTCCACGCGGCCGGCGTGCGGGGGCGGGCTTGCCCGGACGTCGCGGCCCTGTGGCGCCTGCGCCGCCCGCGGTAGGATGGCAGGCTTCCCGGCCTGCTCTCCCGCCCTGCCCCACGCGTTACGCCCCCATGTTCGACCCTGTCCGCGGCAAGCCCGACCTTCCCGCCCTCGAGGCGTCGATCGCCAGCCTGTGGCGGGAGAACGACACCTACCGAAAGTCGCTCGATCAGCGCCGAGGGGCACCTCGGTTCGTGTTCTTCGAGGGGCCGCCCACCGCCAACGGGATGCCACACCCGGGCCACTGCCTGACCCGCACGATCAAAGACCTCTACCCCCGGTACCGGACGATGCGGGGGCAGTACTGCGAGCGGAAGGCGGGCTGGGACACGCATGGTCTGCCCGTCGAGGTCGAAGTCTGCAAGGAACTCGGAATCCACTCCAAGGCGGAGATTGAGGCCTATGGCGTGGAGCCCTTCATCCACAAGTGCCAGGAGAGCGTCTGGCGGTACATGAAGGAGTGGGAGACGCTCACCGAGCGGATCGGCTTCTGGATCGATCTCTCGGAGGCCTACGTCACCTACCACCAGTCGTACGTGGAGAGCGTCTGGTGGGCGCTGGCCAATCTCTTCGACCGCGGGCTGCTCTACCAGGGGCACAAGATCGTCTGGTGGTGGGCGCAGGGGGGCACGGCTCTTTCCAGCGGCGAGGTTGGGCAGGGCTACAAGGAGGTCGCCGACCCGAGCGTGTACGTGGCGTTTCCTCTGCTCGATGACGCCGGCACGCCGACCCCCCGCAGCCTCGTCGCCTGGACGACCACCCCCTGGACGCT
>CAJBSQ010000116.1 GCA_903958265.1 uncultured Planctomycetaceae bacterium | reverse complement strand
TCTAGAGCGAGTCCATTTTATGTGGAGCGTCGCCTCCGTAAGCGAGGGCGGGTAGGCGAAGGGGGTCGGCGAAAGCTCGCGGAGCCTTGGGCGTATCCTCGCCCGGCGACGCGACTTTTGCCGCCCCCGAGCCGGCGAACCACGTAAGTCGAATGCGATCTAGCCGCGTGGCAGGCGGATCGTGAACGTCGTGCCCACGCCGGGCTCGCTGTCGACCGACACGGCGCCCGTGTGAGCCTGCACGATGTGCTTGACGATTGAGAGCCCCAGCCCGGTGCCGCCGAGGTTACGGCTCCGCGCCTTGTCGACCCGGTAAAATCGCTCGAAGAGCCTGGGCAGATGGATTGGCTCGATGCCGCAACCCTCGTCGCGGACGCGGAGCACGAGTTCCCGGGGGCCCGGCGGCTCCGAAGCGGCGGCCGACAGCCAGACCGTCTTGCCGGATTCGCTGTATTTCAGGGCGTTGTCGACGAGATTGATCACGGCCTGCTCCACGAGAGCCGCGTTGAGTGTCGCCGCGAGGTTTGCCGGGCAGTCGACCTCGAGCCGGATCGACCGGTCCGCGGCCCGCGGCCCGCAATCGAGCGTCACCGCCGTGAGGATCGACGCCACCGGGACGGTCTCCACAGGCAGGTTGCCCGCACCCTCGCTCTGCTCGATTCGCGACAGGGCGAGCAGGTCGTCGACGATGGCGGCAAGACGATCGGCCTGCCGGGCGACGATGCCGAGAAATCGGCTGGTGTCGGCTGGGTCGTCCATGGCGCCGTCGAGGAGCGTTTCCACGAAGCCCTTGATCGACGCGATCGGCGTCTTGAGTTCGTGCGAGACGTTGGCCACGAAATCCCGCCGAACGTGCTCCAGTCGCTTCATTTCCGTCACGTCATTGAGCACGATCACCGCCCCGCCCTCCCCCGAGGCATCTCGGAGGGCGGTGCCCCGCAGGCGGATCGTGCGGTCTCGCGGTCCGTGGAGCACCAGGTCGTCTTCGACGGGCGCCCGGCAGTCGATCGCGGTGAGCGCGAACCGCCGCAGATCAGGATTACGGATCACGTCGATCAGCGGCCTGCCGGCACAATCATCGGGATCGACGTCGAGCAGGTCCGCAGCAGCCCGGTTGATGCCGAGCAGCCGCTGCCGCGCGTCGACGGCGAGCACCCCCTCGATCATGCTGCCGAGCACCGCCTCCTGCTGCGTACCCTGCCGGCCAATCGTCAGGCCCCGCTCCACGAGCTGCGTGCGAAGCCTGCTCAGCGCTGTGGCGAGGTCGGCGAGCTCGGCGACCTCCGTGGCCGGCACCGCGGTGGTCGTGTCACCGCCGGCCAGACGGGCTGCAGCGGCACGAAGCTCGTCGATAGGACGCGTCACTCGGCGGGCCAGCACGTATCCCGCAGCCACGGCGCAGGCGGCGGTCCCGAGGCAGCCGGCGAGAAGCCTGCGCTGCCACGTGGCGAGGTCGCGATCGCTCTCGGCGGCGTCGGCAGTCGCGAGGACGATCGCCACCGGAGGCCTGCGGGTGCCGATCGGCACCGCGACCTCGAGCGATCGCCGGCCGGAGGCCCCGTCGTAGCGACTGCGGCTGGCGATTCCGCCTCTCGCAGCCGCTTCCGCCAAGGTGTCGTCGACGGCGGCGGTACCCCCGGAAGCAATCAGTCGGCAGTCGATCCTCGTCGCCGTCCGCACGGTCTGGGCATTATTTTCGAAGGCGGCCGCATCGGGCGGGCCGTCGCGGTCTGCCTCGAGCATGGCGAGGCTGCGGGCGGCGTCAGCGAGACGCTGCCGAAGCGATTCGTCGGCCTGGCCTGCAAGCTGGACGCTGGCGACCCAGAAAGCGGCTGCAATCGCCGCGGTGAGCAGCACACTGAAGCCGGCGAACAGCTGCCAGACGAGCCGCGTGCGGGGCATGGTCACGTGGTCGCGGGGAATGGGTGACGGGCCAACCCGCGCTAGTCTGGCACGCCGGCCGGCGCCGCGATAGCGGGGGCCGCGTCAGGCAGCCGCATCAGGCCCGAAAACGGTAGCCAACGCCCCGGACGGTCTCGACGTAGTGGCCGTACTCCCCCAGTTTTCGCCGCAGGCCGGCGACCTGCACGTCGACCGACCGCTCGGTGACGGGATAGTCCTCCCCCTTGACCGCGTCGACGATCTGCATCCGGGTGTAGGCCCAGCCCGGCCGCTTCGCCAGGAACTGGAGCAGGGCAAACTCGGTGTAGGTCAGCTCGAGGGGCAGGCCGGCGAGCGTCGCCTCGTGGCGGCCCGGATGGATCGACAGCGCATGCACGTTGATCGTGGTTTCGAGTTCCTCGCGGCGGCGGGATTCCTCTCGGCGGAGCAGCGCCTTGATCCTGGCGTTGAGCACCCGCGGGCTGAACGGCTTGGCGATGTAGTCGTCGGCGCCGCGGTCGAGCCCCGTGATGATGTCCCCTTCATC
>CAJBSQ010000115.1 GCA_903958265.1 uncultured Planctomycetaceae bacterium | reverse complement strand
GTGCTCGTCACCACCTACTGGTGCGGCGTGCACATCATGAAGATTCCGTCGAAGTCGCTGTGCATGGTGATTTCGGCTGACATGTCGGTCTGCGGCGTGTCGGCGGCGATCGCGACGGGGGCTGCCTGCCGGGCCAAGAAGGAAGAACTCTCGCTGGCGATCGGGCTATCGCTTTTGTTCACCGTCATCATGATGGTGGCGATGCCGCCGGCGATCGGCTGGCTGGGGCTGGATCCGATTGTCGGCGGCGCCTGGATCGGCGGCACGATCGATGCCACCGGTGCCGTCGTGGCCGCCGGTGAGTCGCTCGGCAAGGAAGCAGGCGAGGTGGCCGCCACGGTGAAGATGATCCAGAACTCGATGATCGGGATCATCGCCTTTGCGGTCGCCGTGTACTGGGCCGGGTGGGTCGATCATTCGGGCGGCCCGCGGCGAGGCTCGCTCCTGGCCGAGGCCTGGCGGCGGTTTCCCCGGTTCATTCTCGGGTTTCTCGCGGCGTCGATCGCCTGCTCATGGCTCTTCAGCCTGTCGCCCGCGCATGCCCTCTGGGTGGACGGCACCACGACCGGCTTCACCTCGCGGCTGCGGGGCTGGCTGTTTTGCAGCGGCTTCGTCTGCATGGGGCTCCAGACAAACTTCCGGGAACTCGCGCCAGTGCTCGCCAGCGGCCGGCCGCTGGCGCTCTACGTCGGCGGGCAGTGCCTGAACCTCGTGCTGACGCTCGCGATGGCGAGCCTCACCTTCGGCTGGCTCTTTCGCAAGACGGTGGAGCCATGACGCCCTCCGCGCCGCTGCGACTGGCCCTCGTGGCGGCGGCGATCGGGGCCGTCTGGGGGGTGGCGCTGCCGTGGCTCGGCCGCTGTCCCATGATCGTCCGACACGTGACCGCCATGGAGTCGCGGGACGTCAATCCCGCTGCCATGTACTACACCGAACTCGACCGACTTCCGCTCCGGCCGAGCTGGATCGAAGACCGTGTCGTGCTCTGGCCCTGAGGGGAGGCTGCCCGGCGGTTCGGCCTCTTGTTTTTCCAAAATCTCGCGGTATAGAAAGCGGGTGAGATCTCTTCGGTTTCACCCGGCACCATTGGTTTGCCCTGTTGTGCCGCACTTCATTCCATTGCCTAAGGAGTACGTTCGTGAGGATCCGTTCGCTCGATCTCAGCATTACTGGCAGCGGTGTTTTGGTGGCCTGTCTGGTGGCCTGTGTGCTGGGGTCGTCCTCTACGGCCTTGGCCGGCACCGTCTACTGGAACGCCGGCTCAGGCACTGGCAGCCTCGTTCCGACCAGCACCACCGACGTGCCGGTCGGGGTTTCCGCAGGGGCATTCTCCCGGGGCAACAACGTGGGCAACGAGGTCCTCAACAACTCCACTTCGGCCTCGTCGGGCTACTCGTTCCTGTTGAATGGCGTCTCGACGAGCGCTTCCGGTGCCTTTAATTTCGGGGCCGACACCGTCGTGGGAGTGACCCTTGAGACCGGCACCAGCACCTACTTTTCGGTCACGGTCACGCCCGATCCGGGTGCGACATTTGAACTGACAGGCTTTGGATTCGGCACCCGTTCGACCCTCAATGGTCCCAAAGCCTGGACGATGCGGAGCAGCCTCGATAACTTCGCGACCGACCTCGTCACGCCCGGCATACTGAACAACAACTCGACGTGGGTGTATGTCAACGCGGCGCTCACGGCG
>CAJBSQ010000114.1 GCA_903958265.1 uncultured Planctomycetaceae bacterium | reverse complement strand
GCCGACCGGGCGATCCTCCAGCGGAATGTGGAGTGGCTGGAACTGGCGCAGGTGAAGCAGGGTCCGGGCTCCGGGTCGTGGTCGTATGCACAGTCTCGCGGCGTGGGCATGGGCGACAACTCCAACTCCCAGTTCGCCCTGCTGGCGCTCCACGAGGCCGCGCGGGCCGGCATTCGCGTCGACGACAAGACGTGGGTGCGGTCCCAGCAGTACTGGGTCGCCTGCCACAACGCCGACGGCTCCTGGGGTTACACCCTCGGCAATGCCGGCGGCTCGGGCAGCATGACGTGCGCCGGCATCGCCAGCATCTGGATCACGTCGGAGCACATCGGCACGCCCGACGCGCGGGCCGTCCGCGACACCGTCGCCTGCTGCGGCGGCGGCTCGGCGCCTCGGGATCTGGAGAAGGGCCTCGCCTGGCTCGGCAAGCGGTTCTCCGTGATGCAGAACCCGGGCACCGGCGGCGAGACCTGGCTCTACTACTACCTCTACGGTCTCGAACGGGTGGGCCGCTTCACCGCCCGGCGGTACATCGGGGAGCACGACTGGTATCTGGAGGGGGCGAAGATGTTCACCGCCACCCAGGACCGGCTGTCGGGCAAGTTCGTCGCCAACCGCATCGAAGACTCGGTGGTGGCCACGAGCTTTGCCCTGCTCTTTCTGGCCAAGGGCCGCCGTCCGGTGATCGTGGCCAAGAGCCGCCACGGACCCGAAGCCGATTGGAACCGCCACGGCCACGACGTCTCCCACCTCGTGGAGTACGTCGAATCGCGGTGGAAGCGGGACTACCCGGCCGGTCTCTCCTGGCACGTCACCGACGTGCCCACGGCGGGCCAAGACGACCTCCAGCAGGCGCCCGTACTCTGGATCTCCGGGAAGGTCGACTTCGACGCCGGCCCCGATGCGGGTCGGCGGCTGCGGAACTACATCGACAACGGCGGGTTCGTGTTTGCGGAGGCCTGCTGCCCGCAGAGCGAGGGCTTCGACCGGCAGCTGCGGCAGCTCGTCGGTGAGATCTTCCCGGAGCCGGAATACCGGCTGCACCTCCTGCCCCCCGAACACCCCGCCTGGCATGCGGAGGAGATCGTGCCGCCGGAGCTCCACCGGCCGCTGATGGGCATCGACTACGGCTGCCGCACCTGCCTGATCTACGCGCCCCCCACCGATCTCGTGGATGCCAAGGCGGCGATGCCGAGCCTCTCCTGTCTCTGGGAACTCGGCGGGCCGTCCCGGGGCAGCCTGCCCCCGGCCGTGGAGCGAGAGGTGGCGGCGGCCCTGGCGATCGGCACCAACGTGCTGGCCTATGCCACCAACCGCGAACTCAAGAGCAAAGACGCCTTCTTTGGGGCACTGCCCCAGGAGGAGCCCGCGGCCGAATCCCTCGTCCGCGGCCAACTCGCGATCGGCAAGCTCCGCCACTCCGGGATGTGCGACGCGGCGCCGGCAGCGCTGGCCAACGTGCTGCGCGCGGCGGCCCGTGAAACGGGCATCCGCGTCGACGACACGCCAGCGCTCGTCGATCCCATCGATGACCGGCTGTTCGACTACCACCTGCTGTTCATGCACGGCCGGCAGGGCTTCGCCTTCGACCAGCCGCGGCGGGAGCGGCTCGCCACGTTTCTCGATCGGGGTGGCATGCTGCTCGCCGACAGCGTCTGCGCGGCGGGGGGATTCACGCAGGCCTTCCGCGCCGAGATGGCGGCCATCCTGCCCGACCGGAAACTCGAGGAGATCCCGGTCGACGACCCGATCTTCACGGCCGGCGAATACGGCGGCTACGACATCCGGCAGGTGACGCTCCGCGAGCCGTCTGGAGGCGATGGCCCGATCGGCGTCCGCAAGCGGCAGATTCCGCCGAAGCTCGAGGG
>CAJBSQ010000113.1 GCA_903958265.1 uncultured Planctomycetaceae bacterium | reverse complement strand
CTCCTCGCGGTCGAGCCCCACCTCGAGTCGCTCGCCGCGCTCACGGCCGAACTGCCGTCGTTCCTACAGCAGCGGCTCCACGACCTTTCCAGCGAGGTGCGGACGAGATACCGCACGCTGATCATCACCACCTGGACGGCCGCCCTCGCGGCCGCCGGGCTGCTCACGGCGATCGCCGTGCTCACCTACCGCTGGGTGTTTCGGCCACTGCGGCTGCTCGGCCACGGCTCCCGCCACGTGGCCTCGGGCAACTTCGACTACCGCATCCAGCTCGACACGCAGGACGAGATGGCCGAACTGGCCGACGCCTTCAACGACATGACAGAGCGCTTTCAGGAGATCCGCGCCGGCCTCGACCTCGAGGTGCAGGAGCGGACCCGCGAGGTGATTCGCAGCGAGCAGCTGGCGAGCGTGGGCTTCCTGGCGGCCGGCGTGGCCCACGAGATCAACAACCCGCTGGCCTCGATCGCGATGTGTGCCGAATCGCTCGAGGGGCGGATCGCCGAACTGGCTCCCGGGGAAGCCGATGCCCAGGTGGCCCGTCGGTATCTCGCGCTGATTCAGAGCGAGGCCTTCCGCTGCAAGGGGATCACCGAGAAGCTTCTCGACTTCTCGCGGCTCGGCGAGGTGCGCCGCCAGGCCACGGCGCTGGCGGCGCTGGTCACCGACGTGGCCGAGATGCTCCGCCACGTGGGCCGCTTTGCGGGCCGTGCGATCGAGATCGAGGAGGGGGCCGACGTGCTGGTGATGGTGAACCCCCAGGAGATCAAGCAGGTGGTGCTCAATCTCCTCGTCAACGCGCTCGATTCCATCGAGGAGACCGGGAAGGTCCGCGTTGCGGCGAAGCGATCGGGGGGCGAGGCGGTGCTGACGCTCAGCGACGACGGCTGCGGGATGACCGACGAGGTGCTCGAGCATCTCTTCGAGCCGTTCTTCACCCGCCGCAAGGCTGGCCAGGGCACCGGGCTCGGCCTGTCGATCGTCCACCGGATCGTCACCGACCACGGCGGCCGCATCCAGGCTTCGAGCGCCGGGCCCGGTGCCGGCTCGACTTTTCGCGTCACGCTGCCACTCGCCCAGATCGGGTCCGATGCGGCCCCGCCCCGCGTGCCCGCAGCCGATCCCGCCGCCGGCCGCGCCGCCTGACGCGATCCGCGCCCACCAGTTCCCGAAGGAGATTCCGTGAAGCCCACCCCCCGACCGATGCGGATCCTGTTCGCCGACGACGAGGCCTCCTTGCAGGAGCTGATGCGGATCGAGCTGCCCAGGCTCGGCCACGAGGCCACGGTCTGCCCCGATGGCCGCACCGCGCTGGCGGCGCTCGACCGCACGTCGTACGACTGCGTGATCGTCGATCTCGACATGCCAGGAGCCGGCGGCCTCGACGTGATCGCCCGCGTGCGGCAGACGTCGCCCGATACCGAGACGGTGATCATCACGGGCAAGTCGTCGGTGGAGAGCGCCGTCACCGCCGTCAGGCAGGGGGTGTTTGATTATCTCACGAAGCCGTGCAAGCTCGCCGACATCCAGGCGGTGCTCGAGCGGGCGCGGAAGAAGCGGGAGCTGACCACGCGGCTGCGGGCGCTCGAGCGCCGCGTGCGACGGGCGGAGGGAAACACGCAGCTCGTCGGTGCGTCGCCGTCGCTCGATCAGGTGCGGCGGCTGATCGCCCGGGTCGCGGCCAGCGAGGCCACCGTGCTCATCCGCGGCGAGACGGGCACGGGCAAGGAGCTCGTGGCCCGCGCCATCCACGAGGGCAGCGGCCGGGCGGAAGGGCCGCTCGTGGCCGTCAACTGCGGCGCCCTGCCGGAACACCTGGTGGAGAGCGAGCTCTTCGGCCACCGCAAGGGCGCGTTCACCGGTGCCGACGAGCATCGGGCGGGCCTGTTCGAGGTGGCGGATGGCGGCACGCTGTTTCTTGACGAGGTGGGCGAGTTACCCAGGTCGCTTCAGTCACGGCTGCTGCGGGCCCTGGAGAGTGGTGAGATTCGCCGCGTCGGCGACAACCATCCGATCACGGTCGACGTGCGGGTGGTCTGCGCCACGCACCGGTCGCTCGAGGAGATGGTGAAGACGGGTGACTTCCGCGAAGACCTGCTGTTTCGGATCAACACGTTCGAGATCGCGATTCCGCCCCTCCGCGACCGCCGCGATGACATCCCCATGCTCGTGGAGCACTTCGTGCGGCAGGCTCGGCCGCAGACGCCTGCGGACGCGCCGGTCGCCGACCCGGCCGCGCTCGCCACGCTCGCCGCCCACCGCTGGCCCGGCAACATCCGCGAACTGGCCAACGTGGTGGAGCATGCGCTGGGGCTCTGCGATGAGTTGCCACTCGCAGTGGGCCACCTCCCCGCACGATTCGGAGGCCTGCGACCCGCAGTCGAGCCGGCCGCGATCGCGGCCCCGATGGTCACGTCGGCCCCGCGCGCGGAGAGTCTCCACGCCACGGCGCCGGCCGTCGAATCACCT
>CAJBSQ010000112.1 GCA_903958265.1 uncultured Planctomycetaceae bacterium | reverse complement strand
TGGTCGAAGCCGCCGTTGGCGTTGCCGAAGAAAAAGCCCGTGTTGTCGGCGAGGATCGTCAGGCCAGCGTCGGCCAGCCGTTCGCGGACGCCCTCCTGCGAGCCCAGGAGATGCGGGGCCATTTCATACTCCGGCTCCTCCACGTAGGGCTGCGGCGGGTTTTCCGCGGCGGCTAGGCCAACGAGGCAGCACCAGAGCCCGGCGGTGAGCCATGGCATCCGCCGAACGGTCATCCGCTGTCGCCGGTGCACGTCGCGCGCCCCACGGTTCGGTCGCATCAGAGCCGCCACTGCCGTCGGGGGCCGTCTCATCGATACCATCGGCGCGGTCGCGCGGCCGGGGTTGGCGAATCTCCGGCCAAAGACCGGCGGGTGTTCAAGTGGCGAAGCCTGGCAAACGCTACGGCCTGGCATCGGCCCGCAGGGTTGATCCGCCCCGCTCGGCCGACGCTGGCTGAAGCGGCATGAGGTGGGCTATCCCTCTTTGAGCTATCTTCGCATCATGAATCATGACCCCACGGCAGCAGGCGCACCAACGCATGCCGCGACGAGGACCTCGCGGCGAAATCTCCTGCGTGGCATCGCGGCCGTGGCAGGGGGGGCCATCGGCACACGCCACAGCCCCGGCGGCGAGGTGACGTCGGATGAACTCCCTGCAGCCGTGCCGACATCAGGGACAAAGTCCGCCGTGCGGCCGTTCCATGGGCTGCTCGAGAACGAAGGGCATGTCTACGCCAACTGGGGCCGAAGCTGCGAGACGAAGCCGGCGGTGTACGTCGAACCGCTCACCGACGACGACGTCCGGGCGGTGGTGGCCGACGCCGAGAGGTTCCCGGGGCCCGTGAGTCCCGTCGGCTCGATGCTCTCGGTGACGAAGACGGTCGTCAACGACGGCGGCACGCTGATGTGCATGCGGAAGCTCGACGCCATCCTGGGGCTCGAGCGAGATGCCGCCGGGCGGCAGGTGGTGCGCGTGCAGGCGGGTTGCCGCTTGAAGAAACTGCACCTCTGGCTCCAGTCGCGTGGGCTGGAGATCCCCTTCCAGGCCGAGATCGGCGAGGCCACCGTGGGGTCGGTGGCGGTCGGCGACACGAAGGACTCCTCGCTTGACGCCCCGGGCTACTTTTCGGCGAGCGTGGTGGGCCTGCGCTACGTCGATGAACGAGGCGACCTGCAGACCCTCGATGAATCCACCCACAGCCAGGCACTTGCCGAGTTCACTTGTTCCTACGGGCTTGCCGGCATTGTCGTCGAGTGCCTGGTGGCGGTGCGGCCGGCGGTTCTCTGTCGATCACGATTCTCATCCGCCAAGGAGGAGACGCCCGAACGGCTCGCCGCCCACCTGCGGCGGCTGCATGCCGCATGCGACAATCTGTGGGCCATGGTCTCACTCGACAACCTTACTGCGACCTTCGACCAGCGGTTTCGCGCCGGGCCGGGAGCCGTCACGCCGGCGGCGTCAGTGCCCCAGATGGATGCCATGCGGCTGCAACACCGGTTCAGCATCCAGCACGGTCTTTCGGCGAAGGCCGTGGAACGGCGGGAGCCGCTGCCAGCGGAGCTCGTCTATTCACGGGCCGACCTCGTCAACGAATACTGGCGACCGGACACCACGGAAAGCCGACTCGACTTCCAGTTTTACGAGCATGATTTCCCCGGATTGGAGCGGGTGCTTGGCGAGTCGTTCGCGTTCACCAACCGCTTCCGTGAGAACCATGGGTTTTCGCCCCACGCATGGATCCTCTATTTCGTGTGTCGACCCGAACGGTCGCGGAAGCCGTTCGGGCTCTATTCGGGCGGCCCAGGCGTTTCTTTCTCGTTCGATCCCGTGTTTTCCGATCCGGTCGACCCACGCTGGCAGCGATTTGCGCGAGACTACAACCAGCTGGCAATTCACGAACTCGGCGGTCGGGCGTCGCCGATCCAGACGCAGTGGCTCACCTCCGCCGACCTGAGGGTGCCAACGCGACTCGCCCGTCCTCGATTCACGACCCCGTACTACGCACAGTTTCTCGACGGGTAGAGGGCCGGAGAGAAATCAGGGACGGGAGCGGATTTCCTCGAGGCGAAGGTCGCTCCCGATCACGGAGTGCACCACGCTCGAAATCGAGAAGTCGTCGCACGGGAATCACGGTCACCGCGCGGTGCGGATGAAATCGCACACCGGCACCAGCGCCGCGGCCAGGCCGTCGCTCGTGCCCCGCACCGCCAGTTCGTCGGCTCCGGTACGGACCATGACGCACTCACTGCTCCGCCCCGCGTCGGCGCCCCGCCCCTCGACGCGGACCTTCCAATCGTCTCCGTCGCGGGTCCAGGTTCCCTCGGCGAACCGTCCCGTCGATGCAAACACCCACGAGCGGATGACGTGGCTCTCGGGATCCCAGCCGATGATTTCCATGACCTCGCGATCGGCCACGTCGGCTGCCGGCAGGAGCCCCGGAATGCGGCCGTCGCCAGCCATCGGCCGCGGCTCCGCGGTGCCATCCGAAGACACGGCATGGGTGCGGATCAGAAAAGCATTGCCGGCGCTCCAGAAGCACCGCGTGCTCGCGGCCACGCCGGGGCCCACGTCGTCCCACGTGCCAAGCAGCCAGGTGAGTTGCTCCAGTGGATGCCCGTCCGAAGACGCCTCGGGCTGCGCCGCCTCGCGAACGCTCTCCAGGAGCCAGCGGCCGTCGTGCTTGACGACGACAGCCGAAAATCGACTGCCGGCCTGGCCGCCGTCGCCAAACCGCACGGTCGACGTGCCATCGACCACGGCCACGTCGTGCCGCACCGGCCGGATCGCCTGCACGTCGATATCGATCGCAGCCTCGGCATCCTCGGCGAACAGCGTGGCGAACACGCCGCCAACTTCCTCGCGGCCACGGGTCACATCGCCGGTGTCGAGGTCGAGGTTCTCCCCGTGCTCGCTCCAGTGACCGACGACCGCGGCGGCATCGTGCCGGTTGAAGTCGCGGAGGTACGCGCCGAGCATGGCGGTGATCTCCCCCCGCTCGGTCTCATCCTCTGTGACCCTGCCAGCCGCCGGCGGAAGGTGCCGGGGCTCGCCCGCACCGCGAGGAAACGGTGCGGGCCGCAAACTCGCGAATGGCCTGGGTGCTGCAATCACCACGGGCACGGATCCGGCGGCCCGGGGCATGGAGGCTCGCGGCGAGGCCCGGAGTTCGGGCTCGACTCGGGCGGCACCGATATCCCGCTCCGCCGGGCCCGTCGAACAGCCACCAACCGCCAGCACCACAGCCATCATCGCCGCGGCAGAACACACCCACGTCCGGTCGCTCACGAATCGCCCTCCTTGGTCGTGACATCGCCACGCCCGCTCGGTGGCAGCATCCCATTCAGCGCATTGAGCCTACCGCTTTCCGCCCGAACCGCACAGTCACTTGGCCGTGGCGGTCACACCGGGAAAGTCATCGGTGCGGAACGGCGTCAGTGGCAGTCCGCCGGTGGCGTAGAGGTTGCAGACCGGGTTGTCGGCCCAGGCGTAGCGGACCGCGACCGGCTCGGAAACCGCCTCGTTCCAGACCTCGATCCGGCCATCATCCCTGATCTTCGCCTTGGCGGGCACGAACACCCGGTCGGCGGCTGCGATCGTGAAGCCGATCGGCTCATTCACGTCGAACGGCCGCCAGCCCTTGCCGCCGCCAGGCACATGCTCGAATGCCAGCACGAGCTTCGCCCCGTCCTTCTCCAAGCCCTTGTAGAGCGGGCTTCGACAGGCGATGCCGGGCCGCTGGTAGGTCTCGGCCAGCGCCCACCGGGCCAGCCGCTTGGCGACGTCCTGCTTATTCATCGGGTGGATGTCCTTGCCCTCGCCAAGGTCGATGATCACCGCCTCGCCGGTGGCGGGCAGGGCCTTCATCGTCATCGTCTGGGCCTCGCGGAGTTCCGCCCAGTCGCTCTCGGCGGGCTCCGCCTTCTCCGCCTTGAAGTCGGCGAGCTGCACCCAATAGAAGGGGAAGTCGCCAAGGCCCCACTCCTCCCGCCAGGTCTTGATCATGAACGGGAAGAGTTCGCGGTATTGATAGGCCCGGCCGGCGTTCGACTCGCCCTGGTACCAGATCGCTCCCTTGATGCCGTAGCCGATCGAGGGCGTGAGCACGCCGGAATGGATGTTGCCGGGGCGGGCGTTGCCCTTCATGCGCTGGTCCGGGCCCTGAGGCTTGGCGGCGGGCTCGGGCTTGCCCTCGGCTTTCGCCTTCGTGGCGACCTCCTTCCAGGCGGCGAGCTTCTTCTCAAACTCCGCCGTCGCGGCCTCAAGATTCGCCTCCTCGGCGAGCCACTTCTCGTGGATGGCCTTGAGCGTCGGATGGGCGGCGAGTTTGTCGCGCTTGACCCAGGCCTCCGCCGCACTGCCACCCCAGGCGTTGTCGATCAACCCCACGGGCACGCCCAGCGTCTGGGAGAGCTGGCGGCCGAAGAAGTAGCCGACGGCGGAGAACTCACCGACGGTCTCCGGCGAACAGACCTGCCACTGCCCGTTGAAGTTTCGCTGCGGCTCCTGCGTGCCCACCTGCGGCACGGAGACGAAGCGGATGTTCGGAAAGGTCGCGGCGGCCTTTTCCAAATCCGCATCGTTGGACTGGTTCACGGCCCACTGCATGTTCGACTGTCCGGAGCAGACCCAGACCTCGCCGATGAGCACGTCGGTGAAGGTGACGGTGCTCTTGCCCCGCACCGTGAGCGTGTGCGGACCGCCATACTCCCGCACGGGATCCAGTTGCACCTGCCAGGAGCCGTCCGCTGCGGCCACGACCGACTTCGACTGGCCCGCCAAGGCCACGGTCACCTCCTCGCCGGGATCGGCCTTGCCCCACACCCGGTTGGCGATGCCCTGCTGCAGCACCATGTGGTCGCCAAACATGTTGTTGAGCGACACGTCGGCGCGGGCGACGGCAATGACGGCGAGCAGGGCGGCAGCGGCGGCGGCGAACCTGGCAAACATGCGGAACACTCCCTGGAGCGACATACGGATGGATCCTCCCGCCGCGGAGGATACCCCGGCAGCAGCCCGGGGAACACCGCCTGGCGAGCGTTCCCGAGGGAACCAGTATTTCTCGCATCCCAGCGGAGCGCAGGGTATCGTGTGAGCGTTCCCGCCCGCCGCCAGGAGTTCCGCCCATGTCTGACGAAGCATCGCCCGAACACAACCGAGTGGAGCCGGCCCACGAGCGGTCGTCCGCGACGTCCGCGGTGGCCGTTCCACTGGTGGCCCTCGGTCTGCTAGCTGCGGCCGTGTGGCTCGGCACGAAGCCAGCGGCTCTGCAGCAGGCCCAGCCGGTGGTGACGACGGGTCAGCGAACAGGTCCTATCGACCCGCTGCCCTCCTGGAACGACGGTCCGACCAAGAAGGCGATCCTCGACTTTGTCACCGCGGTCACCACGGAGTCGGCGCCGACCTTCGTGCCACGGGCGGAGCGAATCGCCGTCTTCGACCACGACGGCACGCTCGTCTGCGAGAAGCCGTTGATGCACGGCATGTTTCTCGTCGACCGCGTCAAGGCGCTGGTGGACCGCCGGCCGGAACTGGCGCACGAGGAGCCCTTCGCGACGCTTCTGACCGGTGACCTGGAGTTTGTTCGCCGTCTGGGCAAGAAGTTCTTCACCGACCTCACCTTCTCCACGCTCGCCGGCGTGCCCGAGGAAAAGCTCGAAGCGGAGGCGCGGGATTTTCTGCGGACCGCCCGGCATCCCGCGTTCGACGTGCCCCTCGGCGACGTCGCCTACCAGCCGATGAAGGAGCTGGTGGCGCTGCTCGAGGCGAAGGGATTTGCCGTCTGGATCTGCTCGGGAAGCGGCGTGCATTTCATGCGGCCCGCGGCGGAGCTCTGGTATGGCATCGGCCCCGAACGCGTCATCGCGTCCCGGCCACTGACCGA
>CAJBSQ010000111.1 GCA_903958265.1 uncultured Planctomycetaceae bacterium | reverse complement strand
GTGCCGGTGCCGGGCATCGCCGCCGACTACCTCGACTGCGACTTCGCGACGATCCGCCCGGCCAACACCGTCGAGCCCTGCACGATCGACGACCTCGTGCCAAAGCTCGAGGCGATGCCGGCGGCGACGACGAACGCCGCGGGCACGCGGCTGGGCGATCCGGTAAACCTCGTGGTGGTGGGTGACTTCGAGACGCTCCTCGGGGCGTTCGCGGCCCGCTGGGACGAGAGCGAGACGATCTCGCTGGCAACCTGCTGGAAGACGGTGAAAGCATTCCTGCTCGGGTCGAACTACCGCTACTCCCCGGTCAGTTCGCTCCATCTCTTCGGCCGCAACCAAGACATCGCCCTCCAGCGGACGCGGCACTCGATCAACGAGCGGCTGCACCTGCGGCTCTGGCTCACGCCGCTGTCGTTCGAGGGCCAGCCCGTCTGGGTTGGCCAGGTGAGCCGCGACATCGGGGTACGGTTCACGACCACGGTGTGGAACCTGACGACGCACCGCATCGATCCCGACGTGGACGAGTCGCGCGACTACGTGATCGAAGACCTCGTGGTGGCGGGCCGCGTGAAGGCCGCGGGCTACGTCGGCGGCGTGGGGGCCTGCCCGCGGGAGACGCCGCGACGGAACCTGACGGGAGACGCGTATTACACTGACGGCAAGCGGGCGGTGATCCTGCTCTCGGCCGCCCGGACCAGTTGACAGCCCGCAGGGCACCATTCTTACGCGTTATGGTTTCTCTCGATCGACTTCCCGACCTCCTCCACCGTGAGTTTGCCTCGGCGTTCCCCAACCGCAGGCTGCTGGGGGCGTGGCTCTATGGCAGCCATGCCGCTGGGCGAGCCCGCGCCGACAGCGACGTCGACGTCGCGATTCTGTTCGACGGGCCGCTCGACCCCGTCACGCTGTTCGATACGGGGTGTCGGCTGGCGGCGGAGTTGGGGGTGCCCGTCGATCTGGTCGACCTCCGCCGGGCCGGCGGCCTGCTTCGGGTCGAAGCCACGCAACGGGGACGGGCCCTCGTGCCGCCCACGGTCGAGGCAGATTACTTCACAACCCACGCGGTCGCCGACCACGCCGCATTCGCGGCAAACCGGCGGGCAGCGACGGCGGCCATGCAGGAGAAGTTCAGTGCCCGATGACGTGGTGATGCAGAAGCTCGCGAGCATCGACCGCTGCCTGAGGGCGGTGCGTGACTATGTGGCGGGCGACCTCAGCCGACTTGAGGAGCCGATCGTGCTCGACGCCGTGGTGCTCAACCTTCAGCGCGCGTGCGAGCAGGCGATCGATGCCGCCTGCCGCGAGGCATCGCGACTCGGGCTGGGTGTGCCTGCAGACAGCGCCGACGCCTTCACGATCCTGGAACGCGAGCGGCTGCTGACGCCATCCCTGGCGGAGCGAATGCGACGCATGGTCGGCTTTCGCAACGTGGCGGTGCATGAGTATCGGCGGCTGGATCCGGCGATCGTGCGGACGGTCGTCGAGCATCGGCTCGGTGACTTCGAGGCGTTGTGCCGTGAATTGGCAGCCGAACGCTGACCCGAGGCTCGATCTCTTCCGAGAGTGCACAACGCATTCCTGACGACCTCGCGGAGATTCCCGATGATTCTTGATCCCTTCTTGTCCGACCTCCTCCGGTCGTTGCTCAGCACCCGCAGCGTCGCCGCCCTGGCCACGCTCCACGACGGCCGGCCATGTGCGTCGATGGTGCCGTTCGTGGCCACGATGCACCACGGCCGGCTGCGGTTTGTGATTCACGTCAGCGGCCTCGCGGCCCACACCCGTGACATGCGTTCCGTGGCGGACGTGTGCCTGCTGATCACCTCGCCGGAGTCGCCCGACGTCCCGCCGCAGGCCCTGCCACGGGTCTCGATCGTCGGCCGCGCGGAGTTCATCGCCGGCGAGCATCCCGACCGTCCGAGCCTGAAGGCCGCATACGTGGCAAAGTTTCCGGAGGCGGTCGATCTCTTCGAGTTCGCCGATTTCTCGGTCGTCGCGATCGAGCCCGCCTCGGCCCGCTTCGTGGCGGGGTTCGCCCGGGCGATGACGCTCTCGGCAGACGCGCTCGTCGCTGCGGCCAGCGATTCTGGAGCATGACCGCCAACGGCGGGGGTGATCACACTCACACCCATGGCACTCGCTCGTCACCTCTTGATCTTCCACGTCGCCTGGCCTGCCGTCCCACACGGGGCGGGCGGCTTGGTGCCGTCCTGAAACCGGCCGAAACTTCCGGAGGGCCGCGGAGATCCGGGTGAACACGCGGTACGAGCGGCGGGTGCTGACGCCCGCCGGTTTGCGGGCTATATTTCACGCCTTCGGGCGGCGTAGCTCAGTTGGTTAGAGCACCGGCTTCATAAGCCGGGTGTCGCCGGTTCAAGTCCGGCCGCCGCTAATCGCAACGATTCGGTCCAAATCTGCCACACTCCCGCCCACATCTACCATGGGT
>CAJBSQ010000110.1 GCA_903958265.1 uncultured Planctomycetaceae bacterium | reverse complement strand
TATCTCTGCACCAACGCGCTCAAGCTCGAGGAGATGCTGCCACGGTTCCGGCCGTCGCCGTACCTGGCGTTTTCCGTGCACCTCGACGGGCCCCGCGAGGAGCACGATCACGCGGTCTGTCGCGACGGCGTGTATGACATGGCCGTCTCCGCGATTCGGGCCGCCCGGCAGGCCGGCTTTCGGGTCACGACCAACTCGACCCTGTTCACCGACGCCGATCCGGTCCGCTACCGGAAGTTCTTCGACGACACGATGGCCCTCGGCGTCGAGGGCATGATGATCTCCCCCGGCTACTCCTACGCGAAGGCTCCCGACCAGGATCACTTCCTGCCGCGGCAGCGGAGCCAGTCGCTGTTTCAGAGGATCCTCGACGGAGCGCCGGCCCGCTGGAAGTTCAACCAGTCGCCCGTGTTTCTCGAGTTTCTCAAAGGAGACTGGGATCTGGAGTGCCGCCCGTGGGGCACCCCGACCTACAACCTGTTCGGCTGGCAGCGGCCCTGCTACCTGCTCGATGAGGGCTACGCGAAAACCTTCCGCGAGCTGATGGAGGAGACCGACTGGGACGCCTACGGTCGGGCCAGCGGCAACGCCAAGTGTGCCGACTGCATGGTGCACTGCGGCTATGAACCGGCCGCCGTGGAGGCGACCTTCGGGTCGCTGGGGGGCCTGCTCGCGACAGCCCGACTGATGCTCTTCGGCCCGCCAAAGGCGAGGCCGCGGGATGCCGTTCCGCCACCCGAACCGCGGCTCCAGCCGAACGGTTTTCCGGCACTGCCGATCCTCGACCACGTGGCGTGACCGCTCGAGATCGCGACGCCCAGGTTTGCCACGGAGCCTCCGAAGAACCGAGAGCGGGAAAAGCGCTCCTGCTAGGAACTGCAAGCGGTCTGCCAGTGCTCCGCTTGTGCCAGCACGGTTGCAAAGGGCACGCGAGACAACAGGCCGAAGGCGGCATGCCTGCCCAGCCGCTCGCGGGTCGTGGCAGGGCTGGTAAGCCCGCAGAGAAAGCGAGCCAGCTGTCGGGACGTGCCAAGCGACGCCCGACCTTCGGCGACAAGGCTCTGGATGGCGGCTGCCTGCGCGGCGGTGATCGCCGGCACGTTCGAGGCAGGAATGCCTCGTGGGCCATCACCGCCAGCGTTCGCAGACGCTCCTTCGCCGTCGTCACAACTCGTGCAGGTGCCGCAGCGAGCATTGGCCTCACCGCCCGCGTGCGGGCCGAGATCTTCTCCGAAGTATCGCAGGAGCCTGCGGGTGAGGCAGCCACGGTCCCCGGCAAAATCGAGCACATCCTGCAGTCGCTCCAGATCGCGGGCTTCGCGGAGGGCAAACAACTCCTGCATGGACACGGTCAGCCCTTCGAGATCAGGCGGTGACTCGCCATCATGATCTGCCCTGCCGTTCACACGGTATCGCTGACGGCTGCCGCTGGGCTTGAGCTCGAGACTGCCTGAGTCGGCAAGCCAGCTCAGCGCCTTCATGATGCGATCCCGCGGCTCGGCCAACTCGGCTGCGGTGGCGTCGGGATCGAGTGTGGTCCACTTTGTCCCGCGCTTCCCGCAGTGCAGCAGTCGTGTCAGGAAGGCCTGCCGCTCGGGGGTGTGGCCAGCCAACACTGCCGACTCGGGCCGGAGCAGCCGAAACTGATAGCTGGCATAGAACGAGCCCAACGGCCGGAGCACACCGGCCAGTTCGAGATGGGTGAGCACCGTTTCAATCACCAGCGGGCGAATGTCCGTGGCCTGCGCGAGCTCGTAGAGCGAGATGTCGAACTCGCCCGGCTGACGCGTGGGCTGGGATTCGTTGAGGGATTTTTTCGGGGCTGCAGCCGACGACAGAAGTTCCTCGAGCAACTGCCGCAGCGCTTCCGGCGTGGGTGTGTCGCCGTAGGTGAAGTTGTCGAGCACGATCCGATCGTCGGCGCAGGCCAGCAGTTCGCAGACCGAGGGCCGGCCGTCGCGGCCAGCCCGGCCGGTTTCCTGAGCGTAGTTTTCCATGGTCTTGGGCAGGTTGTAGTGATAGACGCCGCGAATGTCTGCCTTGTCGATGCCCATGCCAAAGGCGATCGTGGCGACGATCGTGTCGGTTCGGCCGCCCATGAAGGCGTCTTGCGTGGCATGGCGCTGCTCGTCTGGCAGGCCGGCGTGGTAGGCGAGTGCCTCGAGCCCGTTCTTCCTCAGGTGACTCGCCACCTCCTCGGCTGTCTTCTGCAACGTCACGTAGACGATCGCGGGGCCCTGCCGTTCCTGCAGTCGGCTCGTCAGCAGCGCCAGCCGGTCGCGGTCGGCACAGGGCGTGACTCGATAGGCGAGGTTCGGCCGCAGGAAGGAGTTTTGCACATGGTCGGCCTCGGCGATGCCGAAGGCCCGGCGGATGTCGGCCGCCACCGCGGGGGTCGCCGTCGCCGTCAGTGCCAGGACGGGGCTGATGCCGAGATCTCTGGCGACATGGGCCAGTCGCAGGTATTCCGGACGAAAGTTATGCCCCCACTCCGAGATGCAGTGGGCCTCGTCCACCGCCATCATCGCGACCCGGGTCCGCGCAAGCCGCGCGACAAACTGTTCGTTCAGCAGCCGTTCGGGCGCGATGTAGAGCAGTTTCAGGGTGCCACTGCGGATGCCGTCATACACGCCGGCTGTCTCGGCCGGGTCGAGCGAGGAATCGAGCCGTGCCGCCGCAATGCCCCGCAACCGGAGCGACTCGACCTGATCCTTCATCAGGGCGATCAAGGGTGAGATCACGACCGTCAGTCCGTCCAGGAGCAGGCCGGGCAGCTGGTAGCAGAGCGACTTGCCCGCACCCGTGGGGAAGAGAGCCAGCGCGCTCCTGCCGGCGAGCAGCGACTGGATCACCTGCTCCTGCCCGGCCCGGAAACTGGCATGGCCAAAAGACCGCTCGAGAACGCCATGGAGATCGTGGGGCATGGAGAGGTTTCCGGGGGGATCGCAGGATAGTATACGGGTGTATACTTCTCGTCGAGTCGGACAGCGGCCCGATAGCCCTGCTCACGCCCCATCCCTCCATGCTCGCTCGTGCGCATTCGACTTCCGTGTGTCACCGGCTCGGGGGCGGCAATAGTCGCGTCGCCGGGCGAGGATACGCCCAAGGCTCCGCGAGCGTTCGCCGACCCCCTTCGCCTCCCCGCCCTTGTTGACGGAGACGACGCTCCACAGAAGCTCGATAGGCTCTAGTGCGTGAGCTTCCGGTATCGAAACCGGTGGGGCTCGTCGGCGGCGATCCCGAGCCGCTCGCGGCGGCTCCGCTCGTACACCTCGAAGTTGCCCTCGCACACGTGCACGTAGCCGTCCCCCTCGAAGGCGATGATGTGCGTCGCCAGCCGGTCGAGGAACCAGCGATCGTGGGTGATCACCACCACCGAACCGGCGAAGCTCGTGATGCCCTCCTCCAGCGACCGGAGCGTGTCGACGTCGAGGTCGTTGGTCGGCTCGTCGAGCAGCAGCAGGTTGGCCCCGCCGCGGAGCAACTTGGCCAGATGCACCCGGTTCCGCTCGCCCCCTGAAAGCGTGCCCACCTTCTTTTGCTGGTCGGGCCCCATGAAGTTGAACTTGGCGACGTAGCTGCGGGCGTTGACGGTCCGCTTGCCGAGCTCGATCGTGTCGTGGCCTTCCGAGATCTCCTCGAAGACCGTCTTGTTCGGGTCGAGGGCATCGCGGTTTTGGTCGACGTAGCCGATGTCGACCGTCGCCCCCACCTTGACGGTTCCCGTGTCGGGCTGCTCGGCGCCGACGAGCATCCGGAAGAGGGTGGTCTTGCCCGCCCCGTTCGGGCCGATGATGCCCACGATGCCACCCGGGGGCAGCTTGAACGAGACGTTTTCGAACAGCAGCTTGTCGCCGAAGGCCTTCGAGATGTTGTCGACGTCGATCACCTGGTCGCCGAGCGGTCGGCTGGCGGGGATGAAGATCTCGATGTCTTGGTCGCGGACCGCGGCCTGCTCCGCGGCGAGCTTTTCATACGACGCCATGCGGGCCTTGCTCTTGGCCTGCCGCGCCTTGGGAGACATCCGCACCCACTCGAGTTCCTTGTCGAGCGTCTTCTGGCGGGCGCTGACCGTCTTTTCCTCGAGTTCCAGCCGGGCCTTCTTCTGCTGGAGCCACGACGAGTAGTTGCCCTCGAAAGGAATCCCGCGACCGTGATCGACCTCGAGGATCCACTTGGCCACGTTGTCGAGGAAGTAGCGATCGTGGGTCACGGCGACGACGGTGCCCACGTACTCGGCGAGGTGCCGTTCCAGCCAGTTCACACTCTCGGCATCGAGGTGATTCGTCGGCTCGTCGAGCAGGAGCAGGTCGGGCTTCTCGAGCAGCAGTTTGCAGAGGGCCACACGCCGTCGCTCGCCGCCGGAGAGGTTCGTCACCCCCCAGTCGCCCGGCGGCAGGTTCATGGCGTCCATGGCGATCTCGACCTGCCGGTCCAAATCCCAGAGATTCTTGGCGTCGATCTCGTCTTGAACGGTCGCCTGCTCGGCGAGGAGTTTCTCCATCTCCCCGTCCGACATCGGCTCGCCCAGCCGCGTGTTGATCTCCTCGAACCGCCGGAGGACGGCGCGGGAATGATCGACCGCGTCCATCACGTTTTCGAACACCGTCTTCGTGAGGTCGAGTTGCGGTTCCTGCTCGAGATAGCCGACGGTGTAGCCCTCCGCCAGCCGGGCCTCGCCGTCGAAGTCTTTGTCGATGCCCGCCATGATCTTCATGAGCGTGCTCTTGCCGGCACCATTGCGGCCGAGCAGGCCGATCTTGGCTCCGGGATAAAACGCGAGGTTGACGTTTTTGAGCAGCTCGCGCTGGCCGAACTTTTTGTGGAGGTCGGAAACCTGAAAGATGAAGGCGGGGCCCATCGGATGGAGTGTCGCTCGGGAGGAGGGAACGGGTCGGAACTCTCTACATGGCTATGATGCTAGCAAATAACGCGTCATCCCAAGAGGGCTCGTTGCAGCGTTTTGGGGGATGCACTACGATGCTGAGTCACGGTTTTTCCCTGGAATTACCGACCGACCGTTCGATCGAGGAGGAGGAGTTCGACCATGCCCGACTACATCCATCCTGAAGTGCTGGTGTCGACCGACTGGGTGGCGGAGCACCTCTCCGACCCGCAGGTCCGGATTGTCGAGTCTGACGAGGATCGCGCCCTCTATACCCAGGGGCACCTTCCCGGCGCCGTCGAGATCGACTGGGCGGTCGACCTGCAGTGCCAGGTGGAACGCGACTACATCGACCGGGCGGCGTTCGAGAAACTCTGTGCCGAGCGGGGCATTTCCAACGACACGACCGTCGTCTTCTACGGCGATCAAAACAACTGGTGGGCCTGCTACGCCTTCTGGGTATTCAAGCTCTACGGCCATAAGGACTGCCGCATCATGAATGGCGGCCGCAAGCGGTGGGATCTCGACAGCCGGCCGTGGTCGAGCGAGCGGGTGTCGTATCCCCACGCCTCCTACACCGCCCAGGAGCAGGATTCGGCGATCCGCGCCCTTCGCGACGAGGTGCTCAAGCACCAGCGGGCGGGCAAGCAGCTGCTCGACGTGCGCAGTCCCGAAGAGTATCGCGGCGAGCGGATGCACATGCCCGACTACCCCAACGAGGGTGCCGTTCGCGGAGGTCACATTCCGGGGGCTGTCAACGTGCCCTGGCCGATGAACTGCCACGACGACGGCACGTTCAAGTCGGCCAAGGATCTCGAGAAGCTCTACATCAAGGAGCTGAAGATGAAGCGGCGGTCGCCCACGATCGCCTACTGCAGGATCGGGGAGCGATCGAGCCTGACATGGTTCGTGCTCACCTACCTCCTCGGCTTCGGCAACGTGAAAAACTACGACGGTTCGTGGCTGGAGTGGGGTAACTGCGTCCGCGTGCCGATTGCCAAAGGCGGCGAGCCGGGGGGGCCGTCGGCGGCCTCCGCCTCACCGCCACCGGCCTCCGCCTCGCCGATGCCGGTGGTACACGCTTAGCCCATGGCCAGCGTGCAGGAACGGCTCAGCGAACTGATTGGCGAGTTTGCCGATCTCGACGCCCGGGAGAAACTCGAGCTCCTCGTCGATTTCGCCAACGGCCTGCCGCCGCTGCCGGCGGAGTACGAGGCACGCAAGGCGGTCGAGGACCGGCGGGTGCGCGAGTGCCAAACGCCCGTGTTCCTCTGGATGGAGTCAGACGGCAATGCCACCGCGACGTTCGTCGCCGAGGTCGCTCCCGAAGCTCCGACCGTGAAGGGATTCGTCGCCATCCTTGCCGCCGCAGTCAACGGCCGCCCGGTCGTGGAGGTGGCGTCGCTCTCCGACGACATGCTCGACAGGATGGGCCTGGCCGACGTGCTGGGCATCCTGCGGACCCGTGGCCTTCGGGCGATCGTCGCCCGGGTCAAGCGGGGCTTCGCGGAACTGGCGGCGGCTGGAAACTGATTACGCATCTCGAACAGGAGCCGAACGGATGTCGCCAGCGGAAAAGGTCGTCGCCGGGGTCGATCTCGGTGGGACCGCGATCAACTACACCTTTCTCGACGAGCGTGGCCTGTTTCTGATCCCGGGGCTGTGCGAGCATCCTGCCCGCAGCGTCGAAGGACCAGACATCTGCATCGGGCAGATTGCCGAGGGCCTCGAACTCGCCTGCCGCACGGCGGGCGTGGATCGCCGTAAGCTCATCGCCGTGGGGCTCGACACGCCGGGGCCGGCGAGTGCCGACGGGGTGCTCAGCAAGCGCGGCTCCACGAACTTCGTTCATTCCGCCTGGGCGGGCTACGACATGCGGGCGGGGCTGGAGTCGACGCTCGGCCTCCCGGTGACCTACCTCAACGACGGCAATGCCGCAGCGCTCTGGGGCCACGTCTCGTTGTTCGGCTCCGAGAACACATCCACGAGCGTGTCGGCGATCATCGGCACCGGCCTCGGCGGGGGTGTGATCACCGATGGTCGCGTCGTTTCCGGACGCAACGGGTTCGGCGGCGAACTCGGCCATGTGCTGATCCCCTACGCCGCGATTCCCGGCATCGAAGGGCTCACGCCCGACTGCAACTGCGGCCGCACGGGTGACCTCGAATCGCTCTGTTCACTGACCGCGATCCGCCGGACGCTGCTGCCCCACTTTCTCGCCAAGCAGCCTGACCATCCCCTGGCGGCCATCGCCGACATCGGTGAGGCGGCGAAGAAGGTCCGCGGCATGGCCGAGAAGGGGGATGTGATGTGTCGCGAGATCTTCCGCGTGCAGGCTCACGCACTGGGTCTGTTCTTCGACGAAATGGTCAACGTCTTCGATCCCGATGCCCTGATCGTTGGTGGCGGCGCTGTCGAGACCTCGGACGAGTTCCGCGACTGGTTCATCACCGAGATTCGCGCGGGGATGCCGTCGCAGCGGGAGGAGCAGGCCGATCTGCCGATCCACGTGATGCCCAGCGGGGACTCTGCCGGTGCCCGGGGCGCCGCGCTCGACGCCGCCCGAATGGTCCGCGAGCGGGGCCTCTGAGGCTGCGATGCGAACACCCCGGCCATCTCGCGTGATTCTTCTGAGCGTCTGTGTCGCTCTGCGGGCGGTTGCGGCGGCGGAACCGGCCCGTGATGTCGTCGTCTACGGCGCCACCTCGGGAGGAATCGTGGCGGCGATCCAGGCCGAGGCGCTCGGCCGGTCGGTCGTCGTCGTCGAGCCGGGCCGGCATCTTGGCGGGCTGACGTCGGGTGGCCTCGGGGCCACCGACATCGGCAACAAGCGGGCGATCGGTGGCCTGTCGCGGGAGTTTTACCGCCGTGTGGGCCGGCAGTACGCCGATCCGGCCGCATGGGTGCACGAGCGTCAGCAGGACTACGAGAACCGCCGCAAGGTGCCGGGTGAGGCGGAGATGTGGACGTTTGAGCCTCACGTTGCCGAGCGCGTGTACCGCGAGTGGCTCGCCGAGGCCGGCGTCGAGGTGGTGACCGGAGAGCGGCTCGATCTCGATGGCGGCGTGGCGAAGGAGGGGGGCGTGATCCGGTCGATTCGCATGGAATCGGGCCGCACGTTCGCCGGGCGGATGTTCATCGACGCCACCTACGAGGGCGACCTGATGGCGGAGGCGGGCGTTGCGTTCCACGTCGGCCGCGAGGCCAGCGCGACCCATGGCGAGACGCTCAACGGCATCCAGATGGCCGGGGCTACGAAGCACCAGTTCACGCACGACGTCGATCCCTACGTGCTGGCCGGTGATCCGACGAGCGGCCTCCTGCCGCTGATCTCGCCGGAGCCCGTGGGCACCGACGGCGCGGGCGACGCCCGCGTGCAGGCGTATTGCTTCCGGATGTGCACGACCGACGTGCCGGAAAACCGGGTCGCGTGGCCGAAGCCGGAGACCTACGACGAGAAGACGTACGAAGTTTTGTTGCGGAACTTCGAGGCGGGCGACCAGCGGGTGCCGTGGAATCCGGTGCTCATGCCCAACCGGAAGACCGACACCAACAACAACTTCGCCGTGAGCACGGATTTTCTCGGCGGCAACCATGGGTATCCGTGTGGTGATCACGCGGCCCGCGAGCGAATCGTCGCCGCACACCGCGACTACCAGCAGGGCCTGCTGTGGACGCTGGCCAATCATCCGCGGGTGCCGGAAGAGGTGCGGGCCCACTTTCTCCGCTGGGGTCTTGCCCAGGACGAGTTCGTGGACAACGGCCACTGGCCACACCAGCTGTACGTTCGCGAGGCCCGGCGGATGGTGGCGGATGTCGTGATGAACCAGAACCATTGCCAGCAGCGGGAGATGGTGGACGACCCGGTGGGCCTTGGTGCCTACGCCATGGATTCGCACCACGTCCGTCGGCTCGTGACTCCTGACGGGAAGGTTCGGAACGAGGGAGACATCCAGGAGCGGGTCTCGCCGTATCGGATCTCGTATCGCAGCATCCGGCCGCGGCGCGAGGAGTGCACGAATCTGCTCGTGCCCGTCTGCCTATCCGCCTCGCACATCGCCTACGGCTCGATTCGCATGGAGCCGGTGTTCATGGTGCTCGGCCAGTCGGCGGCCACTGCGGCGGCGTTGGCGATCGAGGCCGGCGTGGCCGTGCAGGACGTCTCCTACGACCGCCTTCGCGAGCGTCTGCTCGCCGACGGACAGGTGCTGGAGTGGACCGGGCCGGCTCGCCGCCCGAAGCCCGAGCCGGTGGGGACCCCCGCGCCGTGAGGCGCGGCAGGAGCAGGGGCCCGACCGCCGTGTGACGCCGCGGCCGGTAAACGCTCGCTTCCGGTCACTTCAGCCGCAGGGCGTCGAGCGAGGCGAGGTCGCCCTGCCAGGCATCGCGGTCGACATTGCCCTTCACGCCCGGTACCGAACCCTTGGAGGTGTACTGCCACATCGACCATGTCTGCCAGCCCCGCGGCACGTACTTCACGGGATCCTCGACGTACGCCGCCAGCCAGAGCGGGCATCCCAGGGAGTCGCCGTCGCCGGCCTTGTCGCGCCAGAAATAGAAGCCGGTGTAGATGATCGGCGGGGCCCGCATCAGCTCGCAGAGCCTGTTCACAAACGCCTCCGTCCACGCCCGCACCTCCTGGGGAGGCAGGCCGTCGTCCTTCTCGAGGTCGAGCACGATCGGCAGGTCACCCGGCTGTGGCCGAACCGTCTCGAAGGCGAAGTCGGCCTGGGCCGCGGCGTCAGCGGCTGGGCGGCCGAAGTGGTAGCCGCCGCGGATCAGCCCAGCCGCCGCCATGGCCGGCCAGTTGGCGGCGAACCGCGGGTCGACGTGGTGGATTCCTTCGGTTGCCTTGCAGATGCAGAACCTGATCCCCGCATGCTTGACGCGGCCGAAATCAACCTCGCTCTGCCATCTGGACACGTCGATGCCCTGGACGGGGTGGCCCGAGCCCGCGCCGTCGGTCGATTCGGCAGCACCCGCCGTGCGGATCACGACCGCGGCCGAGGCGGCGCAGGCCGACAGCACTTTCCGACGTGAGATGCTCATGGGCCGCTTCCGTCCGTTCAGGCCATCGGCAGTTTGGCGGCCGTGGCAGCGGCGCGGAGTTCTTTGGGCAGTGGAAAGTAGACATCCTCGTCGCGGATCGTCCGCTCCTCGACGTCGGCGTTGAACCGCTGCCTCAGCCACGAGAGACAGTCCTGCACCACGCTCTCCGGGGCGCTCGCCCCGGCCGTGATCACCACGGTCTCATCGCCGCGAAACCAGGCCGGGTCGATCTCACTGGCGCCGTCGATGAGGTGCGCGGTGATGCCCCGCTCCCGGGCCAGTTCCGCCAGCCGCTGGCTGTTGGAACTGTTTTGGCTCCCCAGCACGATCACCATGGTGGCGTCGTCGGAGAGCAGGCGAACGGCTTCCTGCCGGTTCTGCGTCGCGTAGCAGATGTCGTCTTTCGGGGGTCCTACGATCTGGGGAAACCGCTCCTTGAGCAGGCGGATGATCCGCGACGCATCGTCGACGGAGAGCGTGGTCTGGGTGAGGTAGGCCAGTTTGTCGTCGGGGCCGAAGGGGAGCGTGGCGACGTCTTCAGGCGATTCGACGAGCGTGAAGGCTTCGGGGGCCTGTCCGATCGTGCCGATCACCTCGTCGTGCCCCTCGTGGCCGATGAGCATGATCCGATAGCCCTGCTTCGCATACTTGATCGCCTCGAGGTGCACCTTGGTGACGAGCGGACAGGTGGCATCGATGGCCCGCAACCGCCGCGCTGCGGCCACCCGTCGCACCTCGGGAGCGACGCCGTGAGCGGAGAACAGCAGCACGGCGCCCTCGGGCACCTCCTCCACCGTGTCGACGAACACCGCCCCCTCGCGGGTAAACCGTTCAACGACGTGCTTGTTGTGCACGATCTCGTGGAACACGTAAATCGGGGTGCCGTGGAGGCGGATCGCGGTCTCCAGGGTTTCGATGGCCATGTTCACGCCCGCACAGAAACCGCGGGGGCT
>CAJBSQ010000109.1 GCA_903958265.1 uncultured Planctomycetaceae bacterium | reverse complement strand
GCCAGGCCGGGCCGATCCACACCTTCTCGAAGGTCCGGGCCGCCCAGGTGAGCGACGGCCTGTCCAAGACGTTCGCCGTGGGCGAGCGGCACATCCCCAGGATCGACTCGTCCGTGGCGGGCAACATGGTCCACTGGGCGCAGGGCGACACGGCCATCTTCGCCGCCGACAATCCCTACACCTGCTTTCGCGACCCGGCCCGGGGGCTCGCCAGCGGCGCCGACGACATGAACCGGCGGAAGTTCGGCAGCCTTCACCCGGGCGTGACGCTGTTCACGTTCCTCGACGGCCACGTTGAGTCGATCGAGAACGACGTCGATGCGACGGTGCTCCGCTGGTACTGCTCGATCGGGGACGGCAACGACCCGACCGCCCCGACCGACGGCACGGACGACAGCTGATCCGCTACACTGTCGGCTCCGCGGAACACTGGAGCCACTGGCCATGTCGAAGTTGCTGCCCTGCCCGCTGTTCATCGGCGGTGAATGGACGACCGTGTCTGGCGTCCCCACGACACCCGTCCACAACCCGTCGATCGGCGAGGTGATCGCCGAGACGCCGCTGTGCGGTGCCGACGTGATCGACCAGGCGGTGAAAGCTGCCGCCAAGGCTTATCCGGCCTGGATGGAAACGCCGCCGGTGGAGCGGGCGCGAATCCTCTTCCGCCTCAAGGTGCTGCTGGAGGACCATTTCGACGAACTCGCCAGGAGCGTTACGACCGAGCATGGCAAGACGCTGGCCGAAGCCCGCGGCGACGTCCGCCGGGGGCTCGAGAACATTGAGTACGCCTGCGGGATCCCAAGCCTGCTGATGGGCGAGTCAGCCGAGAATGTCGCCCGCGGCATCGACTGCGACTCGATCCGCCAGCCGCTCGGCGTGGTCGCCGGCATCACCCCCTTCAACTTCCCCGCGATGGTGCCGCTCTGGATGTGGCCGATCGCGATCGCCTGCGGTAACACGTTCGTGCTCAAGCCGAGCGAGAAGGTGCCCCTGACGTCGATCCGAATCGCCCAACTCGCCCAGCAGGCGGGGTTGCCGGCCGGCGTGCTCAACCTTGTTCACGGCGGCCGCGACGCGGTCAACGCGATCCTCGAGCATCCTCAGGTCAAGGCTGTGTCGTTCGTGGGATCGACCCCGGTCGCCCGGGAGATCCACCGGATCGGCACACTGCACGGCAAGCGGGTGCAGGCCGCCGGCGGCGCGAAGAACTTCGTCCTCGTGATGCCTGATGCCGATGTCTCCAACTCCTCGACGGGCATCCTCGAGGCCGCCTTCGGCTGCGCCGGCGAACGCTGCATGGCCGGCTCGACGGCCGTCGCGATCGGCAAGGCCGCCGACACCGTGCTGCCGCGGCTCGTGGACGTGGTCTCGAGAATCAAGGTCGGGCCCACCGACCGCGACCCCGAGGCCCAGATGGGGGCCGTGATCACGCGGCAGCACGCCGACCGGGTCTGCGAACTCATCTCTCAGGCCGCAGCGCAAGGCGCGATGCCGCTCACCGACGGTCGGATCACGAAGGTTGCCTCCGCCCCCAACGGCTTCTTCGTGGGGCCGACCGTGCTCGACCACGTCCGCCCCGAGATGGTGACGATGCAGGAGGAGGTGTTTGGCCCGGTGCTCAACGTCGTGCGGATGGACGATCTCGACGCGGCGATCGAACTGGCCACCACCTCCCCCTACGGCAACGGGGCCGCCATCTTCACCCGCAGCGGCAAGGCGGCTCGCGAGTTTCGGCATCGCGTGCAGGCGGGCATGGTGGGGATCAACATCGGCGTGCCGGCCCCCATGGCCTTCTTTCCCTTCAGCGGCTGGCATGCCTCGTTCTTCGGCGACCTCCACCTGCAGGGCCGAGAGAGCGTGGCCTTCTTCACGCAGCAGAAGGTGACGACGACCCGCTGGTTCGCCGAGGGGGAAGGCACGATCTGGGCCGCGAAGTAGCCGGGAGGCCGACCGATGGCACTGGTCATCAAGAACGCCGACATCGTCAATGCCGACACCCGCTTCACCGCGGACATCCTCTGCGACGGGGAGACGATCGTGCGGATCGACCGCGAGATCACCCCGCCGCCAGGGGCCGAGGTGATCGACGCCACCGGCAAGCACGTCTTCCCCGGGTTCATCGATCCGCACACCCACATCTACCTGCCCTTCATGGGCACCTTCTCGAAGGACGACTACGAGACCGGCACGAAGGCGGCCCTGGTGGGGGGCACGACGACGATCTTCGAGATGGTCTGCCCAGCCCGCGATATGTCGCCGGCCGACGGGTTCGCGCTCTGGCGGCAGCAGGCCCAGGGGAAAGCCTGCTGCGACTACAGCTTCCACATGGGCGTGACCCGCTTTGACGCCGACTCGGCTTCCCAGCTCCGTGACATCGTCAGGGCGGGCGTCGGCAGCTTCAAGGTGTTCCTCGCCTACAAGGGGGCCTTTGGCGTCGACGATACCGAGCTCTGGCAGACCCTCGCGCTGGCTCGCGAACTCGGCGTGATCGTCACGGCGCACTGCGAGAACGAAACGCTCGTCTCCCAGCTCCAGCGGCAGTTGCTCGCCGCGGGCCGCACCGGCCCCGACGCCCACCATGACAGCCGCCCGCCACGGGTCGAGGCCGAGGGCGTGCACCACCTGATGACGTTCGCCGAGCTGACCGGGGCCCGCGTGTACATCGTGCACCTCTCCTGCCGCGAGGCTCTCGACGCGGCGGTCGCCGCCCGCGAACGCGGGGTGAGGGTCTCGATCGAGACGCTGATCCAGTATCTCGTTCTCGACAAGACCTGGGCCGAGCGGCCTGATTTTGAGGGGGCGAAGTACGTGATGTCGCCCCCGCTCCGTGATGCCTCGAACCAGGCGGTGCTCTGGAACGGCCTCGCCAGCGGGCTCGTGCAGACCGTCGGCACCGATCATGCCCCGTTCGACTTCGCCACCCAAAAGCCGATGGGCAGGGACGACTTCACGAGGATCCCCAACGGCATCCCGTCGATCGAGGACCGGATCAACCTCCTCTGGACGCACGGCGTGAAGACCGGCCGCCTGACGCTCCAGCAGTTCGTGGCCGTGGCGAGCACCAACGCCGCGAAGATCTTCGACCTCTGGCCCCGTAAGGGCGTGATCCAGCCCGGCGCCGACGCCGACCTGGTGATCTACGACCCGTCGTACCGGGGCACGATCTCGGTGCAGACCCAGACGCAGGCCGTCGACTACAACGCCTTCGAGGGCTGGCCCATCGAGGGCCGGCCGGCCGTGGTCACCGTCCGCGGCGAGGTGGCAGTTCGTGACGGCACGTTCTGCGGCGTGGTCGGCAGAGGGCGGTTCCTGAAGCGGGTGCCAGGGCGGTCCTAGCGGGCAGAGGGCGTTGTTTGTCGGTCGAGACTCTTGTCGAGGTGAAAACGACGTCCATTCGGAGTCGGCGGTGACATGCTCGAAGCCGGCGGACATTGCTACAGGAGGCTCCGCCGGCATGGAGAATCACCCGTGAGTCGCAATGTGCACCGGCTTCTGCGCGTGCCCCCGACCGACTCCGCCGAACCTGCAGCCCGTACCGTGCACACCTCGGAACCATCGTGATGACTGACCCATCTCCCGATCCGCGGCTCTGGAACGAAGACCTCGCGCCCGTGCCGCAGGACAAGCGGACCTGGACGTGGTGGAACGTGACGGCCCTCTGGGTCGGGATGGCCGTCTGCATCACGACCTACACGCTGGCCAGCAGCCTCATCCAGCAGGGCATGAACTGGTGGCAGGCCACGCTCACGATCTTCCTCGGCAACGTGATCGTGCTGGTGCCGATGACGCTCAACGCCCATCCAGGCACCTCGTATGGGATTCCGTTTCCCGTGCTCCTCCGGGCGGCCTTCGGCACCCGGGGGGCCAACGTGCCCGCGCTGATGCGGGGCCTGGTCGCCTGCGGCTGGTTCGGCATCCAGACCTGGGTCGGCGGCGCCGCGATCTATGCCACGGCCGCGGTGATCCTCGGGTTCGATCCGGCGGCCCGGCAGCCGCTGCCGGTGCTCGGCATCTCCGCCGGCGAGTTCCTCTGCTTCATGATCTTCTGGGCCGTGAACGTCTGGTTCATCGTCCGCGGCATGGACTCGATCAAGTGGATGGAGGCGGCGAGCGCCCCCTTCCTGCTCGTCGTCGGCCTGGCGCTGGTGGCCTGGGCGTGGCAGGCGGCCCACGGGTTCGGGCCGATCTTTCTTCAGCCCGGAAAACTGACCACGCACGCCGAGTTCTGGCCCGTGTTCGGCTCGGGGCTGACGGCGATGATCGGCTACTGGGCCACGCTCTCGCTCAACATCCCCGACTTCTCGCGATACGCCCGGTCGCAGCGCGACCAGGTCATCGGCCAGATTATCGGCCTGCCGACCACCATGACGTTCTATTCGTTCATCGGCATCGTGGTCACCAGCGCCACCGTCGTGATCTTCGGGGAGGCGATCTGGGATCCAGTGCAGGTGATCGCCCGGTTTGGCAACCCGTGGCTCTCGGCGCTGGCCCTGATCACGCTCGTGGTGGCCACGCTCTCCACCAACATCGCGGCGAACGTGGTCTCGCCCGCCAACGACTTCGCCGCCCTGGCGCCGAGGCTCGTGAGCTTCCGGACCGGCGGCCTGATCACGGCGGCGATCGGCGTGTTGATGTTTCCGTGGAAGCTCTACCAAGACCCCAGCGGCTACATCTTCACCTGGCTGATCGGCTACAGCTCCCTGCTCGGGCCGATCGCCGGGATCATGATCGCCGACTACTTCATCTGGCGGCGGCGGAAACTCATCGTGAATGACCTCTACCGCTCGAGCGGCGCCTACCGGTATTCGGGGGGCTTCAGCCTTGTGGCCTTCGCCTGCCTCGCGGTCGCCGTGCTCCCCAACCTGCCGGGTTTCCTGGTGCGGATCGGGGCGGCCGGGGAATCGGCATTCCCCGGATGGCTCGTCGCGGGCTACCACTATGCCTGGTTTACCGGATTCGCCCTCGGACTGCTGCTCTATTCCCTGCTTCGCCCCCTCTTCCCCAACCGCTGACGAGGCCCCCTCATGGCCACCGCCGTATCCACCACCCCCACGCTGCCCCCGTGCGACCACCGTCCGCGTCCCTACGCGGGGCCTGCGAAAGACGAGGTGCTCGCGCTGCGAAAGCAGTTCCTCAATCCGACGATCTTCACCTACTACGCCAAGCCCCTGATGATCGTGGAGGGGCACATGCAGTACCTCTACGACGAGACGGGCCGCCGCTACCTCGACGGCTTCGGCGGGATCGTCACCGTGAGCGTGGGCCACTGCCACCCGAAGATCGTGGCGGCGGTCAACCGCCAGAACGAGATCCTCCAGCACACGACCACGATCTACCTCAACCCGTGCGTCGCGGAGTACGCGCGGGATCTCGCCGGCCGGATGCCCGGCGACCTCAAGGTCTGCTACTTCGTCAACTCCGGCTCCGAGGCCAACGACCTCGCAATCCTGATGGCCCGTGCCTTCACGGGCAACTTCGACGTGCTCGCGCTCCGCAACTGCTACCACGGCGGCAGCATGCAGACGATGGGCCTGACGAGCCACCACACGTGGAAGTTCAACGTGCCGCACAGCTTCGGCGTGCACCATGCGATCTTCCCCGACCGGCTCCGCGGCCCCTACGGCTACGACGACCCCCAGGCGGGGCCGAAGTACGCGGCGGATGTGCAGAACCTGATCGAGTTCGGCACACCCGGCAGGGTCGCCGCATTCATCGCCGAGAGCATCCAAGGGGTGGGGGGCGCGGTGGTATTTCCCGACGGCTACTTGAAGGCCGCCTACGGGCATGTCCGCGCGGCCGGCGGGCTCTGCATCGCCGACGAGGTGCAGTCGGGATTCGCCCGCACCGGCTCCCACTTCTGGGGCTTCGAAACGCAGGGCGTGATCCCCGACATCGTCACCATGGCCAAGGGCATCGGCAACGGCGCAGCGCTCGCCGCCGTGGTCACGACCCCGGCGATCGCCCAGGCCCTCACGTCGCGGATCCACTTCAACACGTTCGGGGGCAATCCCGTCACCTGCACGCAGGGCCGGGCGGTGCTGCAGGTGATCGAGGAGGAGGGCATCCAGGCCAACGCGGCCCGCATCGGAACGCTTCTCAAGGCGGGATTCGACGCGCTGGAACGGAAGTACGACATCATCGGCGACGTCCGCGGCCTCGGCCTAATGCTCGGGATCGAGCTGGTGAAGGACCGGACGTCGAAGGCGCCGGCGAAGGAGGAGTGCATTCGGGTGTTCGAACGCTGCCGGGAACTCGGCCTCCTGATCGGCAAGGGGGGCCTCCACGGCAACGTGTTGCGGATCAAGCCCCCAATGTGCCTTACCGCGGCCGATGCCGACTTCATGCTCGACGTTCTCGACACGGCCTTCCGCGGCCTCTGAGACAGAGAAGACCGGAGCATCTCCGTTGAAGGCGGTTTTCCCCGGGATTGCTCGGGGGTCGGCCGGCCGGCGAAACCTTCCGGGCGGCTGGCCGTTGAACCTCCCGGGGCGGCCGCCTGCGCGGGCGTTATCCTGATCCCCAAAGGAGCACACTCATGGCGACGGCAACAATCGCGAACCGCCGGCAGGCGGTGGCGGCCCTGGCGGCGGAGCGGCACGGACAGGGGAGAAGCGGCCGCTTCTGGAAGCGGGCACTCGTGGCTCTGCTCGCGCTGGCCTGCCTGTCGCTCCTCGTGATGTGGCTGATGGGATTCTTCTCGACACCCCCTGCCGTCGCAGCGGCGGCAGCGGTGAGCGCGGAGGATGCCAAAGCGGCTGCGGTCAAAAAGCTTATTGCCGAACGCTTCAATAACCCACCGATTGTGGGCG
>CAJBSQ010000108.1 GCA_903958265.1 uncultured Planctomycetaceae bacterium | reverse complement strand
CGTCGATCAGCAGCGCCGACTGATAGATGTCGCGGGGCTTCTCGGGATATCCGCGGTAGATCTTGCCACCGAGCAGGAGCGGGCACGGCGGATCGGGGAGTGGACGCAGGCCCTGGAACGGCGGCCGCGACCGGCGGTGGACGACAGCCTCGTCGGCAAACGACTCGAGTCCCGCTTCGTAGGAGCCGCCGCTGCACTCGGGCCAGCAGACGAGGTCGATCACGCGGTCGGCCGAACTCGCGGCGGCAAGCCGGCTCAGCCGCCGGAGCTCGTCGATGGCGCCATCCTGCTCGGGATCGACCTGCACGACCGCCAGTCGCACGGTCGGCGCGGCGGCAGACAGCCGGGTCCAGGAGTCGATGGCCCAGGCTCCGTAGGCGAGGTTGGCGATGCTGACCGCCACCGCCGCGATGCCCGCCGCCGGAATCCGCCCCAGTCCACGGCCACTGACGATCCCCCCGCCCAGGATCCCATCAAGCAGCACCACGATCGCGCCGGCGTGCGCAAACAGCGCGAAGGTCGGCGCCTCGGCACCGAACAGGTCGGCAGCCTGCATCGTGACCGGCCAGGCGGCCTGGGCGTAGCCGATTTTCCAGGGGAAGATGGCGGGCACGAAGGCCTCCGTCGCGACCGCGATCAGGGCGGCCGGCAACCAGGCCGACCGCGGATCACGAACCACCCGCCCAACCACCCAGAAGGGAAGGGCGATGCGGCAGGCGTCCCAGAGCACGATCGGCACGGCGAAGGCGACGCCCGCCTGCCAGGTGGTCCGCATCGCATCGGCTAGCACCGTCGGCGTCCAGTGGAAGGCGGCGGCGAGGGCGAGCACGGCGGTGACGAGCACGAGTGTTTCGTGCCGCCAGCCACGCCGGCCGGTGCACAGCACGAGCGCCGCGGCGACACCCAGCCAGCCGGCCGGCACGAGCTGCTGATCGAGCCATGGCGCCGCCAGAAAGACCGCCACGCTCAGGGCGGCGACCAGGCCGGCCGTCAGGCTCGTGATCGACACTCGCGATGGCGCCACCGGATCGGCTTCCTCGTCAGGTGACCAGAAAAAGAAAGCGGCGGACGGATCGATCGGGATCCGTCCGCCGCCAGTGTCGTCATCCTCGGGCGGTCAGGCCCGCGGATTCCCTGGTCAGAACTTCACGCCACCCGGAGCGCCGACGATCGTGGCCGTCGTGCCGTCCTGCTGGGCGTAGAGATAGATCGTCTTGAAGGTGCGGGTCTCGAACGTCCGCACCTTGTTCACCACCTGGGGATCGGAGGGCTTGGCCGCGGCCGCCGTAAACGTGCCCGGCTTGACCATGAACTGCGTGATGCCGTTGGTGGCGAGCTGACGGCCACCCGACAGGAGCGTCGATGGGGAGACGTTGCCCGACATGGCGTTGACGCGCACGGCCTGCCCGCCCACGTTCTTGAGGCGAACGGGGATCGTGGCTCCCGCCCCACCGGCGAACGCCGAGTGTGACATCACCAAACCAACGGCCACCGCAACGGCGGTAACGATGCTGCGCTGAATCATGGATGATCCTTTCGAGTGCAAAGCGAGGAGTGAAGGCGTTCGATGGGTCGGGGCGAGGGATGGCACACCAAGCCCTCCCTGACCCTCTCATCGTACCGGTGGGAAAACCCGGGGCAAGCAT
>CAJBSQ010000107.1 GCA_903958265.1 uncultured Planctomycetaceae bacterium | reverse complement strand
GTCTCGATCACGACCTGCCACGACGAGTTCCTGCTGGCGTCGCTGCTGGAGGGAGCCGACGGGGCGCTGATCGGCTTCGCTGGATTCGTGCCCGAACTCATGGTGGAGCTCGTGCATGCCGCGCTCGATGGCGATCTGCCGCGGGCGCGGAGAGCGGGCGACGTCGTGGCGCCGCTCGCGCGGATCGTCTACGCCTTCGGCGAGCCCGGCTGCGGCGCGCATCAGCGAATGAAGGCCGCCCGCTGGCTGCTGGGAAGATTCCCGAGCCCGACCTTCCGCAAGCCGCTGCGGCCCCTGTCGTCGGACGACCTCGGCCGGATCCGCCACGGGCTCGAGGCCATCGGGATGACCTGCCCGGTCCGCGCGGAGACGGCCCCCGCGCCGGTCGCCGTTCGGCGGCGGAAGCCGCAGGCCGTGTCGGCGTGACGGCCACGGGAGCCATGAAGGGCCGCGTCTCTCCGCCGGAGTCGAGGTCGTTTGCCGATGCCGCCACCGGTCGCATGATCCGGCAGGTGACGACGCACCCGTCGATCCATCACCATCCCTTCTATTATCTTCCCGCGTATGACGACGCGATGCGGTGGCTCGTGCTGGTGTCGCACCGGCACGGTAGGCCCGCGATCTTCGTCGAGGACCGGGCGACCGGTCGGCTCGTGCAGCTGACCGATCGCGAGGACCTCAACGAGTGGAGCGTGCATCCCTCCCACGACGGCCGCTGGATCTATTTCACGGCGGGCTGCGGGGCGTGGCGGGTGTCGACCGAGACCGGCTTTCGCGAGGAGTGCCTTGCCGACTTCGGCGACGTGCCCATGATCCCACCAGGCATGGTGGGCGACGCGATGGGAACGACCTCGCTGTCACGGGACGACCGCTGGTGGATCGTGCCGGTCAAGATCGGCGCGATCGCGCGGCTGCATGCCATCGACACGTCGTCGGCCGCGGTCTCCGTCGTCTGCGAACACCCCTCGATCGGCCATCCGGAGGTGCATCCCGATGATGCCACGCTGCTCCGCTTCGCGGGCCGCTCCTCGGAGCGGATCCATGTCGTCCGTCGCGACGGCAGCGACCACCGCCTGGCCTACCACCGCGACGCCGCCCGACGTGAGTGGGTGGTGCACGAGACGTGGATGCCCCGCGCCGCGGTCGGGGGCCGCAACGAGATCGTCACCGTGATCTGGCCCCACGGCATGATCGGCATCGACGTCGACACGGGGGCGATCCGCCGCGTGACCGACTTTCCGGCCTGGCATCCGATGGTTCGTCGCGACGGGCGTTGCTGCGTGGCCGACACCAAGCATCCCGATCGCGGGCTGTTCACGTTCGATCCCTCCGGCGGTCCGGACGGCCCGGTGCCGCTCCTCGCGGAGAGCCATTCGAGCAATGCCGGCGTCCACTGGAACACCGACCACTGCCCCTACGATGATGGTCCGGTGCAGGTCTATGCTCCCCAGCACACGCATCCGCATCCATCCTTTTCACCGGACGGATCACGGGTGGTGTTTACGAGCGATCACACGGGCGTCGCGCAGCTCTACGAGGTGACGGTCGGATGACGAGGCACGGAACCCGGACGACCGTGGCAGCCGTCGTGGTGGCATGCCTGGCTGCGTGCCTTGCACCATGCCGGGCAGCGGATGCCGTGGCACCAGCCGCCGCCGGCCTCGCGATCGACCACCGCGGTGATCGGCTCGTCGTCACGGCGGCAGGCGAGCCGGTGGCCGAGTATGTGTTTGCAGATCCGGCGATCGGCCGACCGTCGCTCCGCGACCTTCGCGGCCCGGGTGGCCACGTGATCACGAGGCCCTGTCCGCCACGCCCCGGCATCGACGCCGTGGACCATCCCACGATGCATCCGGGCGTGATGCTCTGCTTCAGCGACCTTTCCGGGCATGATCCCTGGCGACACAAGACCGCCGTGCGGTTCGTCGGCTTCGAGGGGGAGCCTGCCGTGCGCGACGGCGCGGCCACGTTCACCGCCACGATCGAGTATCTCGGGGCCGCCGCAGACACCCCAGGCGCCGCCGTGATCTGCCGGGAACGCACGACGGTGACGATCGTCGACCAGGAGGCCCTCGGCCAGCCGGTGCGGCTTGTCAGCTGGGATGCAGACGTGACGGCGGGCGACGCTCCCGTCACGTTCGCCGACGTGCAGGAGATGGGTTTTGGCATCCGGCTCGTAAAAGAACTCGCGCCGAAGGGGGGTGGCCGCTACCTCGCCAGCCACGGCGGTCGCAACGAGCAGGGGGTCTTCGGGCGTCAGGCTGCCTGGTGCGATGCCTCGGGCACGGTCGCCGGCCAGCGGTGCGGCGTGACGGTGA
The DNA here is from genome assembly GCA_903958265.1 of uncultured Planctomycetaceae bacterium. Classification (GTDB taxonomy): domain Bacteria; phylum Planctomycetota; class Planctomycetia; order Pirellulales; family UBA1268; genus QWPN01. Next base: position 2,860 of record CAJBSQ010000107.1, on the reverse strand, counting down.
TCGACGGGCCGGGCAATCCGCGGCCGCCATTCTTCCACGCCCGCGATTCGGGCTGGCTGTTGGCCAATCCCTTCGGCCTCGCGACCTATGCGAAGGAGCCACCCGCGGGAGGCGCAGCCGAATCGGGCGCGATCACGCTCGCCCCGGGAGAACACCTGCGGCTGGCCTGCCGATTCCTGCTCCACGGCGACGTGCCCGACGAACAGCTCGGCGACCTTGTGATCGCGGCCCTGCCGCCCGAAAGCCGTGAGACCCCATCAGAACGCGGACCAGCCGATGCCTCCAGCCCGCTGATCGGGCCCGAGGTGATGCAGCGATACGTCGATCGCTTCAATGCCCTCGAGGTCGATGACATCGGCGGCGCGGTGCCAGACACTGAGGCGGCCGCCTGGCTTCAGGCCAACGCCCCGCGGTTCGACTGCCCCGACGCCGACCTCGTCGAGATCTGGTATTTCCGCTGGTGGGCGTTGCGGAAGCATCTCCGCCGCGACGACGCCGGCCGCTGGGTGTTCACCGAGTTCATCACCAGGCCGGCCCCGGTGAGCTCGGCGCTGGGCCATCACCTCATGGAGGGCCGCTGGCTCCGCGAGCCGGTCTACCACGACCACTACGTCGACTTCTGGCTCGATCCCAGCCAGCACCAGAAACTCCACAAATACAGCCAGTGGCTGCCGCATGCCCTCTGGCAGCGGGCCCTGGTCACCGGCGATGCCGGCTTCGTGACGACCCGTCTCGACCGGCTGATCGCCGACCACCGGGCGTGGGCCGAGGAGCGGCAGCGGCCCGACGGTCTCTACTGGCAGCACGATGTTCGCGACGCGATGGAGGAGTCGATCAGCGGAGGCCGCCACACGAAGAACGTCCGCCCCACGATCAACTCCTACATGGCCGGCAGCAGCCTGGCGCTCGCCGAAATCGCGCGGTACGCCGGTCGTATCGCCGAGGCCGAGGCCTTCGCCGAAGAGGGTGAGTCGCTTCGCCAGAAGCTCCTCGACACGCTCTGGAACCCGCAGGATGCGTTCTTCGAGGTGGTCCATGAGGACGGCTCGTTTGCCAACGTCCGCGAGGCGATCGGCTTCATTCCGTGGTACTTCTCGCTGCCGCCCGCCGGCAGGGGCTACGAGGTGGCCTGGCGATCGTTCACGGACGAGCAGGGCTTCCGTGCCCCGTTCGGCATCACCACGGCAGAACGCCGCCATCCCGCCTTCCGCTCCCACGGCGTGGGCACCTGCGAGTGGGACGGGGCCGTGTGGCCGTTCGCCACGTCGCAGACGCTCGTGGCCCTGGCCAACGTGCTCCGCGGCCCGCCTCAGGATGCCGTCACCACCGACGACTACCTCGCCGCCATGCTCACCTACGCCCGCAGTCATCGCTTCGACGGGCAGCCGTATCTCGGCGAGTATCTCGACGAAACGACCGGCCAGTGGCTCAAGGGCCGCGACCCGCGCAGCCGCTGGTACAACCACTCGACGTTCGCCGATCTCGTGATCGGCGGACTGGTGGGCCTCGTGCCCCGCTCCGATGACACGCTCTCGCTCCATCCGCTGGTGCCCGCAGACCGCTGGGACTGGTTTTGCCTCGAGGGCGTGCGCTACCACGGCCACGACCTCACGATCGTCTGGGACCGCGACGGCACGAAGTATGGCCGCGGTGCCGGCCTGACAGCCTGGGTCGATGGTCGGCGCACCCTGCATGCCCCCACGCTGACGGCGATCTCCGGCCCGCTCCTCGCGAGATGATCGCCCGCCACGAACTTCCGGCAACGGGCATGGGCAGCCCCGAACACCGCGCCGGGGCAGCCCGCGGCCTCACGGCCGGTCGGCTGGTTCTTCACCCATTTTGCGACAGCGACCGAGCCTTTCGGCAAAGTCGGCCAGAAACGCCCGACGCCAGCGGCTGACCGTCGTGGCGCCCTGATGCGGCCCCTCGGCGACAGCGGGGTCGGGGTCGTCCGTCCACCAGTGCGGATACCGCGCATCGGGCTGGGTCGCCCGCTCGGGCGACGGTGGCACCGACCGAAACTCCCCGCGGAGATCGGCGAGCACGGGATCGTCGCTCTCGACGGCGTAGCGCCACGCCCTCGACTCCTTTGGACAGAACCAGAAGTGCCATGAGCCTTCGTCGTCTCGGGTGCCAGGACACCGCTGCCCATCGACCACGAGCGTCGCCGTGTGCGACTGATCGTGCTGAGTCACCGATCCGAGCACGATTTCGACGACGCGAAACGTCTCCACGCAATCGTCCGCCTGCGGAGGCCGCCGCCAGACGAGCCGATCGCGGTCCCAGGCCCGCACGAACCGGCCGCCCCAGGAGCCGTGCGCCGGGTCGTCGGGCAGCCCATCGAGCAGGTAGGCGAGCGACGGCGAATCGCCCATCTTCAGCGTTGCGCGGCGCTCGCCGCGGAACGTGATGCCCCGCGCGATGTAGTCGCCGAGCGCGCCGCGGCCGGCGACCTGCTCCGCGACGAACGAGTCGTTGCTCCACGGCCCCGACTGATCGCCTCCGAGGAACCAGCCCCGGTAGGTCGAGTTGGCCTCGATCATCCACAGGCCCGGATGCTCGCGAACCAGGGAGTCGTAGGCCGTGGGCGACCACTTCTTGTTCGGCCCTCCGATAAAATAAACCCGCAGACGATCGACGATCGTCGGATCGTCGTGCACCGCCTGCGCGACGTCGTCGATGCCGCCCCAGACCAGCACCCAGAGCGGCCGCGGATCGTCGCGGTGCGCACAGCGGATGATCCATTCGGATCCCGCGGTCGAGTCGCCAAAGCCGGCGGGCCCGGCCGACTCGATCGCCCCCTGAACCGCGACCCGCCGGAGGGCGTCGGGGGGCGGATACGCGGCATGGGCGCGAAGCG
>CAJBSQ010000106.1 GCA_903958265.1 uncultured Planctomycetaceae bacterium | reverse complement strand
TCGACGGCCACCCGCTCTCCATCTCCCTCCAGAAAAGGTGTCAGCCACCAACTCTGGGCACGATGCGCAACCCGCGTCCCTAGCCCCCCTGGATTTGGTGGCTGACACCTTTTTTTATGCGAGTTGCAGTGCTGCTTTCGGGTGCGGGCCGCACGCTCGACAATCTTGTCGAGCGGATCGCGGCCGGCCGGCTCGACGCTACCATCGTGGCGGTGATCGCCAGCCGCGGCGACGTCCGTGGCGTGCAGATCGCCGAGACGGCCGGGCTTCCCATCTGGGTGCTCCCGCCGCAGGGCCGGCCGCTCCACGAATGGAGTGCCGAGGTATTTAACGCCTGCCGCGGCGCGCGGGCTGACCTCGTCGTCATGGCGGGCTTCCTGCACCTCCTCGAGATTCCCGAGGACTTTGCCGGCCGCGTGATCAACATCCACCCCTCGCTCCTGCCGGCTTTCGGCGGAAAGGGATTCCACGGGGCGCACGTGCACCGCGCCGTGCTCGACCGCGGCTGCACGATCTCGGGCTGCACAGTGCATCTGGTCGACCAGGTGTATGACCACGGCCGAATCCTGCTCCAGCGGGCCGTGCCGGTGCTGCCCGACGACACCCCCGACTCGCTCGCCGCCCGCGTCTTTGCCGCCGAGTGCGAGGCCCTACCAGAGGTGATCGCCCGCTTCGCCACGAACCCGGTATCCTGATCCCTTCCCTGGAGGCCCGCCATGCACCGCTCGCTCGGAAACGTGATCGCCGATACGCTCCAACTCTCGCTCGGCTACGCGGAGCGGCTGCTTAAGGACGTACCGGCCGACCGGGCTGGCCGGTTCGCGACTCCCGGCGGTGTGGCGGTCGAGTCGAACCATCCCGCCTTCATCTACGGCCACCTCAGTCTGTACGCCCCGAAGATTCTCCGGCTGATTGGCCACCCTGCCCCACCCGTGCCCGACGGCTTCGAACTCGTCTTCTCGAAAGATGCGTCGTGCGTCGACGACCTGGACGGCGACTTCTACCCCGCGCTCGACGAGATCGTTATCTTCCTGCTCGAGGGGTACCGGATGACACTCGGGGCCCTCCGCAGCACGCCCGACGCCACCTTCGACCAGCCCAATCCCGCCGAGGGACGCATGAAGGAACTGTTTCCGACGATCGGTTCGGTGCAGGCGTTCTACTGCGGCGGCCACATGATGATGCATCTCGGACAGATGAGCGCCTGGCGACGGATGGAGGGGCTCGGCGCCGCCTGATCCAGCAACGTGTCCGCTCCCCTCGTCTCCAACACGCCCATCCAGTTCCAACACGCCCATCCAGTTCCAACACGCCCATCCAGTTCCAACACGCCCATCCAGGAGCCTCCCATGACCGACTCTGCTCACCCCCACCACGGCCCGATCTCGCGAGTGAAGTCGGGGCTCATCGGCCTCGGAGCAACCCTTGCGATTCTCGGCATCCTCGCGATCGCCGCGCCGTGGGCGGCCTCGGCAGTCGTCGACTTCATGGTGGGTGGGTCGCTGATTGCCGCCGGGGTGACGCAGCTTGGCGCTGCGGCCAGCACCTCCAACTGGCGGGGCTTTTGGCTGACGGCATTCTGCGGCGGGCTCTCGCTCGTTGCGGGCACGGCGATGCTGGCGATCCCAGCCGAGGGCGTCCACGTGATGACGACGTTTCTCGGGCTTGTCCTCCTCTTCGAGGCGGCCGCCAAACTCACCGCCGCATTCTCGCTGCCCCGCGACTTTCCTTGGGGCTGGCTTCTGGCCGACGGCCTGATCACGGCCCTGCTCGGCGGCCTGCTCCTCATGAGCCCCACGCAACAGTCGGGCGTCTATCTCGGCACGCTGATCGGCATCAACCTGCTCTCGAGCGGAGTGGCCTTCCTCGCTTCGGGCCTCTGGCTCAAGCAGCGGCTCGCCTGAGCAATCGCTCGTCGTGCATCAGGCTCACGGGTGACGAAGCCCCGGGCGGTCACTCGATGGCGAAGTACTCGACGCTGCCGTCCACGCAGGCCCGCAGGTAGCCGGGCGACGATTTTGAGGGAGCGTGCGGATAGATCCGCTGGGCAAGGGTATAGGACGGGCCGGTCCACGGCCCCATGAACCCGCTCAGCCCCGGCCTGCTGCTGAAGTTGTCCCATGCCCACGAGGTCTTCTGCACCTCTCCGGAGGAGTCGCGGGTCTGTGACGGGGGCTCGGGGTCGCTCGCCTTGAAC
>CAJBSQ010000105.1 GCA_903958265.1 uncultured Planctomycetaceae bacterium | reverse complement strand
GCAAGCACACGCGAGAAGCAACGGGGGGAACGAGAGGGGCATACCCCGGGATACGAACTCATCGTTGGATTCCTCTGGCGAACACGAGACCCGAACCAACGAAACGGCAATGCCTCAGGGCCGCTGTGCCGAGTCGCTCACTGAGGAATGACTGGGCAAATCCCGTGCCGATAGCCGAAAATCGACAGCTCGGATGACCAGGCGCGGGCCTGAAGGCCGGAAAAACAGGTGCTATCGGCACCGCCCCTCCTTCGAAGCGGAGGCGTGTGACGGCGCGATTCGCTCCACCCCTGGGCCGCATAGTGGAGCGATTCGCCCCAGTCAGTGGTGCAATTCGCTCCACCCCTGGGGGAGCGCCGAATACCCAGCCCGCTGGCTCAAAGCGGTGCAGTGCCCCGATCTCGTCGTGGACGATGGGCGCTCACGCACGCCAGGGAGTTCATCACACGAAAAGGCGAGAGCAGGTAGACCGTGGTGGATGGCGCCGGCGCTTCGAGCCACGGCCCACGCCTGCGCCCGGCCACCCTTGGAGAAAAGCCCGGCGGTCGCGGAGAATAACCGCATGCCGCACCCGACCCGTTCGTTGCTCACCCGCTTCCCGGTCCTCAACACGAAGAGTCTCGCCGCCGCACGGCAGACGACGAGCGGCTTCTGGCCGAAACATTCCAGCGTCGTGCTTGGCCCCGAGCACTACGCGCTCGAACTCAACCGGGTGGCCCTCGGCCAGACGGCCCTGACCTACGTGTCGTGTACGACCCGAGTTCGTGTGCGATCGGCCGAGCCCGCCACCAACTTTGCCGCCTACGTGCCGCTACGCGGCGAGATCGAGATGCTCATCGACGGGCAGCAGATGGTCGCCACGGCCGAGCGGCCTTTGCTGCGAGGCCCTGCGAGGACGTTCGTCTTCGAGCCGTCGCCAGCGCAGTGCCTCGTGGTCGACATTCCCGTCGCCACCATGAACGCCGCGGCCTCCGCGGCGGGCGCACGGCTCCCGGGCCACGCGTCGATCGACGCCTCACACGCCGAGGCCGTCATCCAACTCGCCACCCAGCTGGCCGCCGCGGCCAACCGCAACCGGTCGCTGGCAGCACTGCAGCCGTTTTCGGCCCGGGATCGGGCGGCTCAACTACCGGAGCCGGTCAGGAGGCTTGAGGATCGGCTACTCGACGCGCTCGTCCGAGTGAGAGGAGGCGTTTCCGGCGAGCGGCGATCGCGGCCCGACCGCTGCGACGTCGAAGCTCTGAAAGCCTGGCTCACCGCCCGTGCGCACGGTCCGCTGCGGATGACCGAACTGGCCAAGCACGCCGGCGTGTCGCAGCGTACCGTGGAGCGGTCGTTCCTGCGCACCGGGTGCACACCCCTGGAATACCTGCGGGGCGTGCGGCTGGAGCACGCACGGCAGCTGTTTGCGGAAGCTACCGCTGCCACCACCGTGGCCGAGGTGGCGCGAGCGGCCGGCTTCGCGCACCTGAGCCGCTTTGCCGTCGAGTATCGAAGCCGATTCGGCGAGTTGCCGTCGCAGGCACTCGCCCGGCTTGGCAACGCCCCCCCATGAATGGAGCCAGGTTCTACCATCAGGGTTGCCCTGCCAAGGAATCGCCCCAGTCCGCTTGCTGAGGCGTAGTCGCAGCGGTGCGTTGGACATGGATGAATGACAGAACTGACGGAGCAGCGTCAACCAGGCCGATCTGGCCGCGCTCACCGAGCGGGTCCGCCGCCGCGTGATCCGCTGGTTCCGGCTCACTCGCCTGCTCGACACCGCTGCCGCCGCCGACATGCTCACGCGGGAGAACAGCGGGTTTTCAGTCGACGCCAGTGTTCGGATCACGCTCATCGACCGCGACGTGCCGAGCTATTTTCAGAGCTTGGAGCACCTGCTGCGCTCTAGTGCCCGGCCGCCCTTTGCGATCGAGCGACTCTTCGTGAGCCGCGGTGCAGATGGCCAGATCGCTCGCATCCGCTACGTGCTACCGAGACATAAGGCGGCCAACTGGGTCGGACCCAGTCGCAGCCGCAAGTCCACGCGGCCGGGGGCCAATGGCGTCGTCGACCTCTCGCCTTTTGAGTTTCTCGACCGGCTCGCCGATCTCGTGCCGCCACCGCGCAAGCGCCGGTACCGGTATCACGGGGTGTCTGACCCGAGTCACCGCGTCGCAACCTCCGCACCCATGCCGACCAAGTTCGGCACTCACGTCGACCTACATCGGCGCCAGTGCTGAACCGGTTCTATCTCTTCTATATCTCTTTCTTCTCTTCTTCTATCTACCTATGGGGTACCCCTCGCGGCACCCATCCCTAAGCCCGATAGAAGCCCGCCAGTCATCCGGGATTTTGGCCCTCTGATTCCGGCCCTTCGTGGCAGACGACTCCATGGTCGTCTCGGCGGCTGATCGGGCTTCCCAGTGCCCGAAAAGCGTCACCGGCCAAGGGGATTTCCAAGCCTGTGCCGCCACTAGTTTGGTAGCAGTCTTGGCAGCCGGATGTTTACGGCCGCTGCATCAGTAGTCCCCAGTGCCACCTCGCGATTCCCGGCTCCTCACGAACGAAGCGGAACCCGGCTTCCTCGGCCCATCGGCGACACTGCTCAGGCGTCGGCCGTATGTCCATCGACGGGCCTCTTGGCGTTGCGGGATCGACGTTCCAGTGGATGATTCCTAACTTGCCGCCGGACTGCAGGACACGGGATGCTTCGCGGAGCAGCGCCATCGGTTCGTTGATATGCAGCAGGTTGTAGACCATCGCGTAGTCGCATGACTGGCTCGGCAGGCCAGTACCGTCAGCCACGAAGTCGCGTTCCATCGGCTGAACGTTCGCGACACCTGCTTTCCGGGCGGCCTCGGTCGTCGCCGCGAGCATTTCCAGCTCGATGTCCAGCGCGTACACGGTGCCAGTGGATCGCTTGGCCGCCTCGACGATGAACAGCCCGTAGCCGCAGCCGAACTCGACTACGTTGCCCGGCTTGTCGCAGTCCAGACGGTCGAGGATGTGCGCAGGGTCGAAGAACCGCTGCCACACCTCGACTTCCGGCATCCCACTTTCTCGGCCTTTCGGCATCTCGTCGCACCTTTCTTACACCATCATCTTGGAGAACTGATGTCCATAGCAACCACGACCGAACCCACAACCGGCCAGCAAACCGCGAGTCGGACCACAACCTCACCCACCAACAATCCCGCCACGCAAACTTCTCCCAACGCCGCCCAGAGACTCCGCACCACGATGGTGGCCGTCAGGCTCTCCTTCACGTGGCTGGGCGTTCGCCGCACCCTCGCCCCGGAACAGCGCACGACAGCCGCCCGAGCGTTCCATGCCGACCGCGAACTTCTCTCGGCCAGCAAACTCATCCTCGACACCAAGAACCCCGCCTACCGTGCTGTGGCTGCCGTTCGCTCTGAAGCCTCGTCCTACTGGCGCACGGTCACGCTGCCATTTCCGGAGGCTGGCATTCGGCTGCTTCCACAGAGTTCGCTCAGCACGTTCGCGACCACCATGCAGACCTACCGCGAGAGACTCCAAGAGGCCGCCCGGGAACTCAGCAGCCAGTACGACCAGATCAAGAGCGAGGCCCAGCGCAGACTCGGCACCCTCTTCAATGCCAGCGACTACCCCAGCACGCTCGACGGTTTGTTTGACCTCGAAGTCTCCTACCCGACCATCGAGCCGCCTGCGTACCTCGTCAGCCTGCACCCCGACGTGTATCAGGCAGAGCAAGCCCGGGTGCGTGAGCGTTTTGAATCAGCCGTCGAACTCGCTGAACAAGCCTTCGCCACGGAACTCCAGCGGCTCACGGCCCACCTCGCTGAACGACTGACGGGCCTACACGACGGCCAGCCCAAGGTCTTCCGGGATT
>CAJBSQ010000104.1 GCA_903958265.1 uncultured Planctomycetaceae bacterium | reverse complement strand
TGGTTCATCCAGATCGTCATCTACGACATCTGCGTGACCACCATCTCGGAAGTTTTCGGCGTGAGCCGGTTGGTGTCCCTCTTCATCTTTCTCGGGATCCTGCTCGCGATCGGCTTCGCGAGTTACGCCCTGCGGAATCGGATGAGCAGCCAGGCCGACGCTGATGTCTGACGGCGGCCACGCGGCACCGCCGCGGCGCGGCGGGTGATCGGAGCCACCGGCATGCGTCATGAGGTGCTTCACGGACCGGCGTTTTCGGCGCTGAGGCTCGACATGGCCGAGGGGGAGTCGGTCCTCGCCCAGCCCGGGGCGATGCTCGCCATGACGCCCGGCTTCGCCATCGACGTGCGGGCCGGCATGCACATGGAGGGCCGGCGCGGCCTCGCCCGGGGGCTTCGCAGCCTGTTCGGTGGTGAGAGTTTCTTCACCGTCGGCTACCGGGCGAAGCGCGACGACCAGCACCTCATGCTCGCCCCCGACCAGATGGGCGAGATCCGCGCCCTCGAGGCGGCGGCGGACGACAGGCTCCTATTGGCCCGCGGCGCCTTCCTGGCCTGCGGGCCCGAGGTCGGCTTCAGCCTCCACAACGCCGGCATGCAGGGCATGCTCGCCACCCGCGGGCTGTTCTTCCTCAAGACGGTGGGCACCGGCACGATCTTTGTGACCAGTTACGGCGGCATCGTGGAGCAGTCGCTCGCCGCGGGCGAACGGTTCGTGCTCGACAACCGCAACATCGTGGCCTTCAGCGACGGCATGCCCTTTGAATCGGTGGTGCTCGCCGGGTCGCTCAAGGATTCGTTTCTCTCGGGAGAAGGCTTCGTGGTGCGGTTCACGGGGCCGGGGCGGGTGCTCTACCAAACGCGGGCCCGCCCGTCGCTCGGCCTGCTCCGCGGACTCGTGCAATCGCTCATCTGACCCCCCGCCGTCGCCGACAGCCTTCCATGCACGACGCGCCCCTGTCTGCCCCGCGGCATCTGGCGACCCCGAGCCGCGACGACCTGCTGCGGATTCACCACCGGCACGACTACCAGGCCATCGCCTGGCTGGCGTTCGAGCTGGCGGCCGCCTCGGGCTGCGTCGCCTGGGTGATGGCCCGCGGCGGTCCGCCCGCCACGGCCGAGACCGCGGCGCTGGTGGCGGTGAGTGTGCTGGGCTTGTTCGACTTTCTGCCCGGTCTCTGGGCCGCCAATCGCAAGCGGCTCCGCACCATCAGAGCCGACGCCCGCTTTGGTCCTCACTCCCGCGACTCGCTGCTCGCCTCGGTCGACCGCGTCGCCGCACAACTCGGCATCGGCCGCACCTGCCCGGTCTATCTGGTGCGCGACAAAGACGTCAACGCGCAGGCCGTTCCCTTGAGCCTGCTGCCGGGCCTCGGGAGCCTCGCCACCGTCCAGCTCAATCGGTCGATCCTCCACCTGCTCGACGAGCCGGAACTCGAATCGGTGATTGGCCACGAACTCGGACACATCTTCGCCTACGCGCCGCTTGCGGGCCGCTGCCTGCTGGTGCATGCGGCATTCGCCGCGGCGCTCACGCTCGCCATCGCCGACCTGCTCGGGGGGAGCGAACTGCGGCTCGGGGCCCCGCTGCTCGCCCTCTGGCCCGCCCGCTGGCTGGCCTTCTCCACGCCAGTGTTTCGAATCCGCGCCACCGAGTTTCTCTGCGACGACTGCGGTGCGACCGCGGCGGGCACGGAGGCCGCGATCACGGCACAGCTCAAGATCGCGCTGGAGCAGGAGGCCCGCACCACACTCGTCGAACAGGTGCTCGAGGCCCGCCTCCGCGGCGCCGATGTGCCGTTGCCGGTGCTTCTGGCGACCTACGACGCGGCCCTGCCCTTCGGCGGCGTGGCGCCCGACGAGGCGCGGGCCGCCATCCAGGAGGGCATCGAGCGGCTCACCCGCCGCGCCAGCAGCACCTCGCTCCTCGGTTTCTGGCGGTATCTCGCGGCCAGCGACGAGATCGACGAGGTCGCGCTCCGCGACACGATCGACCGCGGGCGGGCCATCCGCGACGTGACGCTGGTGTCGGTGCGGCCGCAGGACGTCGTGGCCGGCCGGGCGACGCTGGAAGACTGCGTCACCGCGATCGAACGGGAGCCGCGGAGCGTGCTCGTGCATCTCGTCGACGAAATCGAGGACCGGGGCGGCACCCACCCCAACTGCTCCCGCCGCCTGCTGTTCCTCTGGCGGTCCCGCGGCGGCTCGCCAGCGCCGCGGCACATGCCGCCACCAGCGTGAACCAGGCCGAGGGCTCCGGCACCGCGGCGACGAGCGGCCCGCCAAAGCCTGCCGACAGGCTGGCCCCGGGGGGCTGGTTGTAAAACCCTTGATCGTAGAGGCCGGTGGAGAAGAAGCTCGCCGCATCGAGGATGTCGACGATCCCGTCATAGGTGAAGTCGCCCTCGATCCAGCTCGCCGGCATGCTCTGGTTGTACTTCGCGGCGGCGAGAAAGTTGGCGGTGTCGAGCGCGTCGACGAGGCCGTCGAGGTTCGTGTCACCCGGGGCGGCAAACGAGAAAAACACCGAGCCGTCGCCGTTGTCGAGCCAGCCCACCCCGCGCTCGAGCCCCAGCGCGATGTCGGCCGCCGCCGCCGCCGACGTGATCCCACTGGTACCCGTCCACGTGCCTCCGCTGCGGCCCGCGACCAGGGCCGTGAACAGCTCCGACACCGACAGCCCCGCTGTCACCGTCATGCCGCCGGTGCCCACGTCGACAAGCCCGCCGGCGTTGGGCTCGAGGCCACCGACGGTCGTGTCGAGATACCCGGCGACGGCGAGCGTGCCTCCAGCCACCACGTTCACGCGGCTGGCTCCGAGGGCCGTCGCATGCGCAAGCGCGAGCACGCCCCCCTGCACCGAGGTCGATCCCGAAAACGTATTCGACGAGGCCAGCTCGAGCATGCCGTCGCCGGTTTTTGCAAAACGGCCCGTGCTGCCGGTGATCACGCCACCAAACGTGCCGCTCTCGACCGACACCAGCCCGCCGGCGATCGCCACGGCTCCGCCGGAGAGCGTCGTGATGGCGGCCGAGCCCGTGGCCGCCACGGTGAGCACCGCCGCCGGGTTGAAGGTCACCGCCTCGAGCACGCCCGATTCGACCCAGATCGCCGAGGTGGTGGCCAAGGCGCCCGCCGCGGCGGTGAGGGTGCCGTTTCGCACCCAGGTGCCCCCGGAATAGGTGTTGGATCCGGTCAGCTCCAGCCGCTGGCCGGTGAGTGCGATCCCGCCTGAGCCCGAGATCGTGCCCGTGAACCGCGCGGTGCCGCTGCCGTCGATCTCGAGCACGGAGCCGGCGGTGCCGGTGTTCACCGCGGCCACCGTCACTCCGCCCGGGCCCACGTTCCAATACTGCGAAGCCGCCAGCGCGATCGCCGCCGTAAAGGTCTGCCGCGAGGCGTCGTAGTTGGTGAGTCCGCCGCGGCCGATCGTGAGCGTGCTGCCGCCGGCAAACGTGAAGCCTGCCGTGCCGCTGCCGCTCGACTTGAAATACAGACCCCGCTCGTTGGCATTGGTATCCACCGTCACGGCCCGGTCATTGCCAGCCGACGTCCCGCTGAAGAGCACGTATTTATCCGCGGGCACCGCAGCGGGAGGCGAGAGCCCCCAGGCGGCCCGACTGCCAATCGACGTGCTGGAGCTGCCCACCCAGGTGTTGGACGGCGTGCCGACGACTCTCAGCGCGTAGCCGTCTGGGGCGGTCAGGGCGTTGATCGCGTTCATCACCGTCGCGCTGCCCATGAAGTTGTACACGTTGATCGTGAAGAAGTCGGTGGCGGCGTTGTTGCC
>CAJBSQ010000103.1 GCA_903958265.1 uncultured Planctomycetaceae bacterium | reverse complement strand
GCACCTGCACCCGCCGGCCAAGGCGACCTGTCCCTGCTGATCGAGATCGGCAGGGAGCTTGGCTACCTCACCTTCGACCAGGTCAACGCCTACCTTCCCGACGAGGCCGTCGACCCCGAAAAGATCGATGCGCTGCTTGTCGCGCTCGAAGAGAAGGGCATCGAGCTGGTCGACACGCCCCCGCCGCCGCGGCTTCCCGCAGGTTCGGCAACCGTCGCAGCGGCTGCTCCCCAGCCGCGGCGGGACGAGGCGACCACCACGCCCCCTTCCAACGCCGGCAACGACCCGATCCGGATGTACCTCGCCCAGATGGCGGAGATCCCGCTGCTGAGCCGCCGGGAGGAGATCTCGCTCGCCAAGCGAATCGAGGTCACCCGCAAGCGGTTCCGTCGGGCGATTCTCGGCTCTGCCTACTCCCTGCAGGCCACCGTCGACACGCTCCGCAAGGTGCACGAAGGCACGCTCCCCTTCGACCGCACGATCAAGGTGTCGCTCACCGAGCGACTCACCAAGGAGCAGGTGCAGTCGCGGATGCCCCACAACCTCGCCACACTCGACCACCTGATGGGGGAGAGCCAGGCTGACTTCCGCGTGCTGATCAGCAAGCGGACGACCGCCGACGAGGCCCGGGCGGCCCGCATGCGATTCCGCCGTCACCGGGCGAAGTCGCTCGTGCTCGTCGAGGAACTCAGCCTGCGGACCCGCCGCGTGCAACCGCTGGTCAAGATCCTCCGCGGCATGTCGGCCCGCATGGATCGCATCCAGCAGGACCTCCGCATGATCAAGGAGGGCTCGCTTTCCTGCGACGACCGCGCCGACATGCGGAAGGAGCTTCGCGACCTGATGCTCACCACGCTCGAGAGCCCACGGTCGCTCCGCACCCGGGTCGACATCCTCGAGAAGCTCAAGGTGGAATACGAGGCTGCCAAGCGGAATCTCTCCGCGGCCAACCTCCGGCTCGTGGTGTCGATCGCGAAGAAGTACCGCAACCGCGGCCTCTCCTTCCTCGATCTGATCCAGGAGGGCAACACCGGCCTGATGAGGGCGGTCGACAAGTACGAGTATCGCCGCGGCTTCAAGTTCTCGACCTACGCCACCTGGTGGATCCGGCAGGCCATCACGCGAGCCATCGCCGATCAGGCCCGCACGATTCGGATCCCGGTGCACATGATCGACGTGCTCTCGAAGCTCCGCACGACGGCCAAGAAACTGCTTCACGAGTTCGGCCGCGAGCCGTTCCCGGAGGAGATCGCGCAGGCGGCTGGTGTGCCGTACGAGGAGGCCCGCCGCGTGCTGGAGATGGGCCGCCAGCCCATGAGCCTCGACCGGCCGGTGGGGGAGAGCGAAGACGCCAGCTTCAGCGAGTTCGTCGAGGATGTCGGGGTCGCCAGCCCGACGGCGTCGACGACCCACGGCCTGCTCCGAGATCGGATCGAGTCGCTGCTCAAGACCCTCACCTATCGAGAGCGGGAGATCATCCGGCTCCGGTACGGGCTCACCGACGGCTACACCTACACCCTCGAAGAGGTCGGTCGGATCTTCCGCGTGACCCGCGAGCGGGTGCGGCAGATCGAGGCCAAGGCGGTCAAGAAGCTCCAGCACCCCGTCAGGTCGCGGCAGCTGGAGAGTTTCATGCAGGAAGCAACGAACTGAGAGAT
>CAJBSQ010000102.1 GCA_903958265.1 uncultured Planctomycetaceae bacterium | reverse complement strand
GGCGGCCTCACACTCTCCTCTGGCACGCTGCAGATCTCCTCCGACTCGAATCTCGGCGACGCTGCCGGCGCCGTCACGCTCAACGGCACCCTCAAGACCACCGCCAACGTGTCGCTGGGCAGCAGCCGCGCGATCTCCGGGGGCGGCACGCTCGACATCGCCCCAGGCACCACGCTCACGTCGAACGGGTCGTTCAACCTCACCTCGACCAACCTCTCCAGCGCCGGCACGCTCGACTTGCAGGGCGCCACGCGGTCGGTCGGCGTCCTCACCTTCGGCACGGCGGCCGTCGTAAACGGCACGGGGGCGATCTCCGCGTCCGGCCTCACCGCAACCAACGTCACGAGCGGCTCGGCGATCATCAATCCCGCCATCACGTTCACCGCCGGCGACAAGTCGGTGGACGTCGGCTCCGGCGGCACCCTCGTGCTCAATGGCGACATCGCGGGTACGACCGGCCGCATCCTCAAGACCGGCGCCGGCACGCTCATCGCCTCGGGCTCCAACTCTACGAGCGGCTACCGTCTGGGCGCCTCCGGCGCGTCGCCCACCAACGGCGGCACGCTGATTCTCGCCGCCGCTGCGGCATCCGGCACGGCCACCCAGTTGCAGGTCAACTACGGCACGCTGCAGGCCGCGGCCCCCTCCACGTTCACCAGCGGCCTCTCGATCGGCGGCCGCACCGGCGCTGTCGCCGTGATCGGCGGCACCGCGGCGACCACGTTCTCCGGCTCGACGAGTTTCTTCCGCCCCACTGCAACCTCCGGCGAGCTCCGCCTCGACGTCAACAACGCCACGATCCTCAGCGGGACCATCGGCGCTACCAGCGGCGGCGGGTCGGCCACGGGCATCACGCTCGGCGGCACGGGATCGCTCACGCTCAATGGCGGGGCGGCGCTCACCGAAGCGATCACGCTTCAAGACTCGCTCGACTTCGTCGTCAACAACTCCCTCGCCGGCAGCGTGAACGTCGCCAATGGCACGCTCCTCAGCGGCACCGGTACGATCGCCGGCGCGGTGTCGGTGCTCGGCGGCGGGATCGTCGCGCCAGGCACCAGCCCCGGCACGCTCACGATCAACAACATCTTCTCCCTCGCCGGTACGAGCGTGCTCGATTTCGAACTCAATGCCGCCGATCAGACGGTCGGCAGCGGCATCAACGACCTGATCGCGGGTGTCACCAACCTCACCCTCGACGGCGTGTTGAACGTGTCGGGCAGCGGCGACTTCACCGCCATTGTGGCCCCGGCCACCTGGCGGCTGTTCAACTACTCGGGCATCCTCACCGACAACACCCTCGCGCTGGGCTCCACGCCCACGCTGGCTGCCGGCCAGTCGTTCACCCTCGATACCGCCACGAGCGGTCAGGTGAACCTGGTCGTGATCCCGGAGCCGGGCTCCGTGGCCCTCGCCGGGATCGGGCTCGCGGCTGCGGCCTGGGCGACCCGCCGGAAATGGCTGCGGACGGCGAACTGATTGCTCCGACGGCCGTCGCCAACGCCGGTCAGCGCACCCGGATCCGCACCGGCATCAGCAACTGCGGCCGCCCCGACAGCACGAGCGTGAGCGCGTCGGCCTCGGCCGCCAGCGACTCGAGCCCGGGCAGCCCGGCAATCCGCGCCAGCAGCAGGCCCCGGATCGCCGTCGTCGAGCCGAGCGCCGACGCCATCCGAGCGACCGGATCACCCCCAGTGGCCGTGGAGCCGAGCAGGTCGTCAAACAGGCTCCGGGGCTCGGGCAGCAGCACGCGGTCGATCGCATCATCGGCATCGATTCCGGCGAGTTTCTTGGCCTCGTCGATCGCATCGTCCAGCGTGCCCAGCCGATCGACGAGTCCGTTTGCCATTGCCTGCCGGCCGGTGAACACGCGGCCTTCGGCGAGCTTCTCGACGGTCGCCTGATCGAGTTTGCGGCCGGCCGCCACCTTCGAGGTGAACAGTCGATACACCTCCTTCATCGTGGCCATGAATGCCTCCCGCTCGCCCGCGGTGAACGGTTCCTGCATCGACAGCCAGCCGGCGTTCTTGCCCTTGCTGACGACGTCGGTGTGCACCCCGACCTTCCCCAGCGCCTCGCCGACGGCCACCTTGCCGCCGACCACCCCGATCGAGCCGGTGAGCGTGCCCGGTGCCGCCACGATCCGGTCGGCCGCGGCGGCGATGTAATAGCCTCCACTCGCCGCGATGTCGGAGAGGCTCGCCACCACCGGCTTCTTCGCCCGCTCGGCCTCCCGCCAGATCAGATCACTGGCCAACGCCGACCCGCCGGGGGAGTCGATCCGCAGCACGATCGCCGCCACCTGGTCGTCTTTGGCGGCGTCACGAATCGCCTTCATGACGGTCTCGGAGCCGGCCGCGCCCCCCATCAAAAGATCGTCGGCCCCCTTGCCTTCACGGATCTCACCGGTCACGTGCACCACAGCAATCCGCCGGTTTTTGCCGAGCGGGGCCGCCTGCTTGCGGCCCGAGAACAGCTCCATCAGCGTCACCAGGCCGCCGACACCCGACAACTCCTGATCGAACTTCCGCTCGGCATAGTCGCGGGCAAGCTTTGGGGACTCCTCACCAATGCGGTCGGCCACCGCGGCGACCACCTCGTCTTCGTAGCCGACGGCGTCGATCAACGTCTCGTTCCGGGCGGCCTCCGGCGTGAACACACCCACGTCGATCAGGTTCCGCACGCGTTCCTCAGACAACCCCCGGTCGGCTGCCACCCGCTCCACCAGCTGCTCGTAGAGGTCGCCGACAAAGCTCTCGTACTGGGCCCGGAGTGCCGGGCTCATGCTGTCGCGGGTGAGCGGCTCACCGGCTCCCTTGAACTCGCCCACCTGGAGGATCTCGGCGGCCACGCCCAGCCGGTCGAGCATCGACTTGAAAAACATCATCTCGGTCCGCACGCCCGTGAGCTCCAGCGTGGCGGCGGGCGGCATGGTGATGGTGTCACATGCCGCAGCGACCGCGTAATGCACCGGCGCGCCGCTCACCAGGCAGGCCGCCACCGGCTTGCCGGCCTTGCGAATCCGCCCGATCGCCGCGCGGATCTCCTCCGCACGGCCCCGCCCCAGATCGGGCGATTCCACGACGATCACCACGCCCTTCACCCGGCTGTCGGCGGCGGCCTTGTCGAGCCGCTCGATCAGCCGGTGCAGATGAGGGGCCACGTCGGCCAGGAGCCCCCCCTGCCCCACGCCGTCGGGCAGGCTGCCGGCAACCCGGACATGCGCGATCGTGGCGACGGCCTTTTTCTTGGGGGCTGCGTCTACGGCCTTCGGCGGCTCGGCCACCGCGGCCGCCGGCGGTTCGGCCCCGACACCGCCCGCCACCCCCCAGCCCAGCACCAGGGCGATTCCGCCGGCCCACACCCCGCCCATGTTCCGGATCATCGCCATGGTCTGCATCTCCTGGAGGCTCGTCGGTTCCGCGGGAATCCATCCTAGCGGCCCGCCGCCCCTTCATGCCACCAGATCCACCCCTCTTGAAAATGAACGGCCGTATAGTAAGATACTGGCGTCCACACCGTGCCCAACCCCCGACAGTTTCCCCAGCCCAACCCCCGACAGTTTCCCCAGCCCAAACCCCGACAAGGAAAGCGGTTCCACCGCTTGGCATGCATGTCGAAGCGTAAAGTCTCCTCCGCCCGGGCCGCCACCAACGGTAGGCCGAAGCCGCGCCGAGTGGCGGCGGCCGTCGCCGCCGTCCGCGGGAATCCCCTCAACCTGCCCTCGAAAAACGTGGCCGACGAGGGCAGCGATGCTCCCACCGAGCGGCAGATGGAGATCTACGCCTTTATCCGCGACAAGATCCACTCGCGTGGCTATGGGCCCACCGTTCGGGAAATTGGTCTCGCCTTCAAGATCCGCTCGCCCAATGGCGTGGTCTGCCACCTCAAGGCGTTGGAGCGCAAGGGTCTGATCACCCGCGGCAAGAACATGTCGCGGGCTATCGAGCTCGTCAACGAACCGGCGCACCTCCGCGGCCTACCGATGGCGGGCTGGGTGGCGGCGGGCACGCTACGGCCCGCCGAAGAGCAGAGCGAGCGGATTGACTTCGAATCGCTCTTCAACCGTGACAACCACTTCGTGCTCAAGGTGATGGGGGAGTCGATGATCGACGCCCAGATCGCCGACGGCGACTGGGTCGTGATTCAGAAAAAGCAGACGGCTCATTCCGGCGATATCGTCGTTGCGCAGACGGAAGACGGCGAAGCCACCCTGAAGCACTGGTTTCCGGAGCGAGACCGCATCCGGTTGCAGCCGGCCAACCCCTCGATGAAGCCGATCTACGTGAAGAATGCCCGCGTGCTGGGAGTGCTCGTCGGCGTGGTCCGCAAGACCTGACGGCCTTCAGCCCGTCTTGTCGAGCGTGCCGTCGTTGAGCTGGTGCAGCTTGTTGTAGAGAGTCTTGAGGCTGATCCCGAGTTCCTCGGCCGTGCGGGCCTTGTTGCCCTTGTTGCGGTCGAGGCCCTCGAGGATCGCCCGCATCTCGAGTTCCCGCAGGCTCTCGGGCCGCGGTCGGGAGACGGCTGGAGCATCCGCGGGTAGAGGTGATTCGACGGCCGGCGCCGTGGCGTGGAGATTCTCCGCGCGCGGGGCCGACGTGACCATCGGGGCCGCGACCGCGGCCGGCTCGACTGCGGGTCGCAGGCCTCCGAATCGTGCGGGGAGGTGGCCCACCGCGAGTGGCAGTTCATCGCAGAGCACCAGCGCATGCTCCACCACGTTGGCCAGTTCGCGGATGTTGCCGGGCCAGCGGTGGGCGGCGAG
>CAJBSQ010000101.1 GCA_903958265.1 uncultured Planctomycetaceae bacterium | reverse complement strand
GTGCCTGTGGTTGGGTGCTGACCAGGTTGAAAACCTGTACCGACGTGACGCGGTGCACGCCGCATGATGGTGAGACGTTTCCTGAGCGGGCGTCACACCACTCGCCGCGACTCCTTGTCGAACGCGTCGAGCACGAATGCCATCACGTCGGCCGCGACCCGATCCTCAAACGCCACGCCGTGGCCGCCACGGAGAGGCTCGAGCAGGGCGAGGTGCGGAATGCCAAGCGCTCCGAGCTTGCCGTGCAGCCGGGCGGCGCCGTCGTGCCAGTGGATCTCGTCGGGATCGCTGGCGAAGCACTGGTGCCGCGGCCAGTTCAGCGGATGCACGTGCAGGATCGCCGTGTCCTGACGGGCCCGTTCGACGTCGCCGAATAGCTGCCAGAGCGTGTCGTAGCATTCGCCGTCGTCACGGTCTCCCGCCTCCCGCATCGCCTGATGGAAGTCGATTGCCGGCGCGATCGCCCCGGCAATGGGAAACACCGTCGGGTGCCGGTAGGCAAGCCGTAGCGCCCCCTGGCCTCCCATGCCCATGCCGAGCAGGGCGATGCCCGGCGGCTCCACGCCGAATCGCCGCGCCATCTCGCCGCGGATCACGTCTACCACGTACCGCTCCGGCGTGATCAGAGGATCGAACGAGGGCACGATGCGGTCGAGCCACCAGGAACGGCCGCTGCGGGGCGCGATCACCGCAAGCCGGTGGGTCTCCACGAGGCCGCACAGCGCGGGCTCTTCCTGGAGCCACCGCTCCCGCAACCCGTGGAGATAGATGATGGCCCGGCCGGGAAGCGCATCCGGGGGCGCGTGCACCTCGCACGGATGCCCCGCCACCTCGACGACGGACCAGTGGGGGCGGGGTGACGGCATGGGCCGGAGCGGGCGGGCGGGGTGAAACCAGCCCCTATTCTAGCGGCCCCTCAGGCGGCTATCCTGCTCGTCTCGGCGGTGGGCTCCTCGCGGAGTGGATGCACCGCACCGACAGCCTCAGGCAGGGCAGCGACACGATGGAAATCCTTCTCAGCGCAGACGAACTGGCCTCCGGTATCGGCCGGCTCTCGGATCAGGTGAAGGGCGACGTCGGCCGGCGGCCGCTGATGGTGGTGGGTGTGCTCACCGGCAGCATCGTGCTGGTCGCCGACCTGATCCGCCGGCTCGAGGGACCGGTGAGCGTGAGCATGGTCTGGGCAAGCAGCTATCGCGGCACCGCGACGTCGCCCGGCAAACTCGAGATGCGGCTCGACCTGCTCCCAGACCTCACCGGCCAGGACGTGCTCCTCGTGGACGACATCTTCGATACCGGGCACACGCTCAAGGCACTCCTGGAGGAACTGCGGCGGCGGGGGGCGGCGAGCGTGCGGTCGCTGGTGCTCCTCCGGAAGACGGGCCGCGCCGAGGTCGACATCCAGCCCGACTTCGTCGGATTCGACATTCCCGACAAGTTCGTGGTCGGTTATGGTCTCGACTTCGACGGCGG
Organism: uncultured Planctomycetaceae bacterium; assembly: GCA_903958265.1. Taxonomy (GTDB): domain Bacteria; phylum Planctomycetota; class Planctomycetia; order Pirellulales; family UBA1268; genus QWPN01. Next base: position 5,368 of record CAJBSQ010000101.1, on the reverse strand, counting down.
ACTGCGGCACCTCCCGCATCTCGCGGCGCTCGATGACGACGACATCGCCGCCGCCCGGGCCGGACAGACACGATGCAGCGAGCAACCCGCAAGCCGGTCCTGATCGCGACCCACGGGCTCGACCCGGTCGGCACCGGCAGGCAGGTCGAACTGCTCGCCCACGGGCTGGCCGCCGCCGGCCGCGACGTGCACGTGGCCTGCACGACCACCGGCGGAGCCCTGCCCGAGCGGCTGGCGACCGCCGGCATTGCCGTGCATCGACTCGGCCGTCGGCCCCAGGCAGACATGGGTGTGGCGGTGCGGATGGTGGGCCTGGCGCGAAGGCTGCGGGCAGGGGCCGTGATCTCGTTCGGCCGCCGGCAGGCGGTGATCGCGGCGGCCGTGCGGCTGATGACGCCAGGCGTGCGGGCGCTCGCCCACGTGGCGGTGCCGGTTCGCGGCGAGCGGCTCGGCTGGTCGCTCCGCCGCATGGACCGCGTGATCGCGACGTCGCCCGGTGTGGCTGCGTCGTGCCAGCGACTCGGGGTTTTGGCGATGCGAATCGCGACGATCGCTCCCGGCATCGTCGCCGACCAAGGGCTGGGGCTCTCCCGCGGGGAGCTCGCTCGCTTGCTCGGGCTCGATCCCGCTGCGACCTGGACGCTCTGCGTGACGCCGCTGGTGGCGGAGTCGAGGCTCGAGAGGCTGCTCTGGGGAATCGACCAGCTGGGGGTCGTTCGCAAGGGAATGCAGCATGTGCTCCTCGGCGCCGGCCCGCAGCTGCGGCGGGTCTGGCGGCGGGCCCGCGTGCAGGAACTGGCCGAGCGGCTGTTCGTGATGCCGCACTGCGGACTCGTGGCCGATCTGCTCGGCCAGGTGAGCTACGTCTGGCAGCCAGCGGGAACGGCATGCGGCGGGGCCATCCTCGATGCGATGGCACGGGGCGTGCCGGCCGTGGCCGTCGAGAGCGAGGCGGCGCGGCAGTTGATCGTGAGCGGTGAGACGGGATGGATCGTGCCGCCCCTGCCGGAGAGCGAGTTTCCGAGGCGGGCGTTCACCCTGCTGGAGAACGCGGAGATGGCGGCGGAGTTTGGTGCCGCGGCCCAGGCGCGGGCGGCAGCTGCCTTCCCGGTCGAGTCGATGCTGACAGCGTTCGGCCGAGTCCTCGACGAGCTCGCGTGAGCACGCGTCATCCAGGCCGGGCGTGGAGCGTGACGCCCGCCGGAGTGGCGCGCAGGTGGCCGTCTTCCGCGACGAGCACGCCCGCCTTGAAGACCTTGGCCGGCATCGAGAACATCGCTGCCAGGTCGCGGTCGGGCCGGTAGAGCGTGATGTCGGCATCACCGCCCGGGGCGAGATGGCCCTTGCGAACGAGGCCCGCGATGCGGGCGGGGGCGGCGCGGGTGACGATGCAGAGTTCCTGCAGGGTGTACTCGCGATCGAGAGCCCCCAGCGGGCTCCGCCGCCGAACAGCGGGATGAATCCGGGCGAAGGCCTCGCGGCGGAAGGCGGCATCGCCCAGCAGCGCCATCAGGTGCGGATAGGCGGTGAAGTGCGCCCCGTTGGGGTGGTCGGTGGTGAGGGCCACCCGCCAGGGATCCGTGACGGTCAGGAACCACTCCAGGCCGATCGCCCACTGCCAGGCATGGATCAGGCTTTTCTCCCGGTAGGCGATCGGCAGCACGCCGCAGCCGCCGGAGAGGTGCAGGTCGTGCGAGACCCACGGCACGCCGGTGGTGTGGGCGAGGTGTTCCGCGGCGGCCGAGTCGCCCGTCATCGCGACCGTTTCACCGAACAGCACCTGCCCCACGTCGAGCGTGAGCGACTCGTGCGCGTTGAAAAACTCGACGAGCGGGGCCACGCCCGAGCCGAACGAGCCCTCGTCGAGGTCGCCGCCGGCGTAGCTGTGAAACTGCACGTGGGCGAGGTGGGCCCGCCGCCCCTCGAGCGACCGCATCGTCTCCAGGAGCGTTCGCCAGTTCCCGGGCAGGCCGAGATTCGCGGTGTGGACGTGCAGCGGATGCGGCAGGCCGATCATGCCGACGGCGTCGGCGAGCCGCTGGAGGAGCCGACGGGGCGTGAGCTCGTGGCCCGGGATCGCCGTATCGAGATCGTGATGGTCGCCGCGTGACGCCCTCCAGAAGGCGGCCCCACCAGGATTGGCCACCTTCACCGTCCATCCGCGGCCGGCCGTGATCGCCCCCGCGAGCAGCCGCTCGAGCCCGCGGTCGTCGCCGTCGGCCGCCGCGGCGAGCACCGCCGCATCGTCGGCTGCGAGCAGGTAGATGCCCTTGTCGAGGATCGGTAGGTCGGCGAGTTCGCGGTGGGCGATGTCGGCCGCCGACGTGGCGATCGCGGCATCAAACACGGTGGTGTAGCCGAGGGCGGCGTAGGCGGCGCCCGTGGCATGGATGGTGGGAACCGCCGCCGGCCGGCCGGCAGTGCGGGCGAGGTGCGGGGCGATCCGCCGGCCGACGCCCACCTTGGGTCCGGCCACGTGGCTGTGAAGATCCACGCCCCCGGGCATCACCACCAGCCCGCGGGCCTCGATCCGGCGGAAGCCGGCGGAGTCGGCGGGGCGGGCGACGATCGTGCCCCCCTCGATCCAGACGTCGTCGACGACACCGTCGCGGCCGGTCGCCGGATCATGGATGGTGCCCTGCGTGAGCACGAGCCGGTCGACCGTGTGGTGGGTCATGATCCGGTCTCCCCGGCTCCGTGGATCGCGTCGAGATAGCGCCGCACGTCGGCCGCATCGGCGGCGATCCTGACGACGGCGATGCCCGTGCCCGCCCGCTCGATCGCCCGGGCCACCTCCGCGGTCGGGCTGCCGATCACCACCACGCAGTCGATCTCGTGGCGGCTGATGAGCCGCACGGCGTCTCCCTCCGCCGGCCGGAAGCGGCCACCGCGACGATCGGCGACTTCGATCGCCCCGGCCGCTCCGTACCGCCAGGTACAGACGGCCATCGCGACGTCATCACGATCGGCGAGCGGCAGTGCGAAGGCCGGCCGGGAATGTGCGATCGACCGCACCAGCGACGCCGTGCTCCATGGGCCGAGCCCGACCGGGTCGTCAGACCAGTCGGTCACGAGCGCCACGCAGCTCGCGGCGGCCACGGCGGTGGCGAGGATCAGGGCGGCTTCCTGCGCGGTACGGTCGCCGGCCGCATCATCCACGGGGAGCGATAAACACCTGGCCTCGAGCAGTCGGGCCGTGTCGACCGCGGCCACTTCGGGCACGCAGAGATGCCGATGCCCCGGGCGGGCGGGCATCACGTCGGCGGGGCCGACGGCGAACGTGCGCCGCTCGGCTGGCGAGGGCGGCCCGCCGGACGGGAAATGGGGCCTGGCTCCGGTCACGAACCGCGTGATGAACCTGGGTTCGATCCGCTCCGGATCGCAAAACCAGAAGAGCACGAGATCAGCCCGGTCGCGGAGCTCTTCGTGGGCGGCCGTCACGCTACCGATGCGGGCTGCGATCGGTCCCGCGAGCCGCGCCGTTTCCGGTCCGCCTGGATCGATGGCCGCCCCGATCGCCTCGGCCAGGTCGCAGGCGGCCACCGCGGTGTCGACATCGCTGCCAACCAACCCGGTGACGAGCACCCGCCGCGCCGCTGCGATCGTCGCCACGGCTCGGGCTGGGGCGTCGGCGGGGTGCGGAGGAACGGTCATGCCGCGGGCAGCATGATGGCTGTCCGCCGGTCAGGCAAGGCCCGTGAGCGGGCCCTCACCGCAATGGTCGGGGTTGCCGAACCGCACGAGGCCCGTGTGCCCCATGGCGTGGGCGAGCGCGAGGAGGAAGCGGTTGTGCGGCACGCCCGGAAACTCCACCGCGCGGCCCGTGGCAAAACCGAGGCCGCCACCGATGAGCACCCACGGAATGTCGTCGCGGGAGTGCGAGTTGCCCTCGCCGAGCTCGTTGGTCCAGAGGATGGTCGTGTGGTCGAGGAGCGAGCCGTCGCCGCCCGGCTCGGGCGTGTCGGCGAGCCGCTTCGCCAGGTGGGCGATCTCTTCGGCGTACCACGTGTTGATCTTCGTCAGCTTCTCCTGCGCCGCCGCGTTGGAGTTGGGCTCGTGGGAGAGTTCGTGCTGGCCCTCGTCGACGCCCAGCCACTTCATGTGAGGCTGGCCAACGGAGTTGGTGTATTGCAGCGTGGCGATCCGGGTGAAGTCGGCGGCCAGTGCCGACACGAGTAGTTCGATCTGCATCCGGCTGATCCGCGGCATCTGGTCGTTCTGTTCGACGACGCCCTGCTCGAGCACCGGCACGGGGTGGGCCACGGCGGCACGCTGGTCGGCGAGGTTTCGCTCCAGGCTGCGGACGAGCGTCGCGTGCTCCTCGAGGATGCGCCGGTCTTCGGCCGGGAGCGTGGCGGTGATCCGGGCCAGATCCTCGCGGACCTCGTCGAGCACGCTCCGCACGCTCTCGCGGTCTTTCATGCTCCCGTAGAGCTTGGCAAACATCTGGTATGGGTCGTCGATCGGGGCGACGGGCTTGTTGGGCCCCGCGTAGACCATCCGCGTCCAGGTGTCGGCCTTGTGGGGCACGAGGACGCCGAACTCGAGCGAGCCGAAGCGGGTCTCCGTGGCCGGGAACGCCTGGAGATGGTTGCGGATCTCCTGGTCGATCGAGATCCCGCTCGCCCAGCCGGCTGGCGTGTCGCTGCCCCCCTGGATGTTGCCGGGGAACAGCTCGATGCCCGTGAGCAGGCAGCCCATTCCGCGCATGTGGCCGTCGCCGTCCCCCAGCACGTTGTTGTCGATGCCCTTGAGTGTGAGGAGGCGGTCTTTGAAGGGGGCGAAGGGCCCGAGGATCGGCGGCAGGTCGCGATCAGCGAAGCTACCCGGCTCGGACGGCCAGAAGTTTTGCTTCACGACGCCATCGGGGCTGAACACGACCACGAGCCGCTGCCTCGCGGCCGGCGCCGAGGCGGCGAGGCTCGGGAGGTTGCCCAGGAAGGGCAGCACCGCGGAGCCAATGCCGAGCCGCCGCAGCAGGTCGCGGCGCGGGATCATGCCGGGCACGATCATGGGGAGCGCTCCGGGGCGGGGAGGGAGGCGACGTCGTGTCGTGGCGGCATCGCCGCCACCACCATGATATCGACGAGCAGCCGGCGGATCTCGAATCCCGATGCCGCGAATGACCGCCGCAGGCCTTCGAGGGTGTCGCCGCCCCAGGCCCGCACGGGCTGCTTCACGAGGGCATGAAACACCGCCTGCACGAAGGCCTCCTGGGCATCGCGGCTGCCGGCCACGTAGGCGCCGAGCTCGCGGCCGCCGTGGAACGTCGCCGGCGGGCCCTCGCGGGGCCGGTAGGAGCCCGAGGCGTCGATCGCCCGCGGGCCGTCGGCCACCGGCTCGGCAGTGCGGTACCGACCGATCTCGT
>CAJBSQ010000100.1 GCA_903958265.1 uncultured Planctomycetaceae bacterium | reverse complement strand
GCCGGGGCGAGGATACGCCCAAGGCTCCGCGAGCGTTCGCCGACCCCCTTCGCCTACCCTATGGATGCGCTCTAGCGTGTTCCGGAGCCGCCCGTGGCGAGCAGATGGGATTCCGTCTCGTTGAACACCCGCTCGAACTCGGCCCGGGTGCGGGCGGTGAGATTCTGGACGTCGTGCACGAGCGCGTCGGGATGGTCGTAGCCCAGAAGATGGGCGAGCCTCCGCTGCTCGTCGGGCGCCGATGGAAAGTCGTGGCGGGCCTTGGCGTCGAGCAGCCGGAGCCGGCCCTCGATCCCACGGAGCATGCGGTAGCCGCGATCGAAAAACTCGAACCGCTCGTCGCCGAGCAGGCCCGCCTCGTGGAGGGCAAGCAACGCGGCCCGCGTGCCGGTGGCCTGCAGTCGCGGCTCACGGCCCCCGTGCACGAGTTGCAGCATCTGGGCGACAAACTCGATGTCCACCACGCCCCCCGGGCCGCGCTTGAGATTCGAGGCCGCGGCGCCCTCCTCCATGCGATACCGCATGCGCCGGATCGCCTCCACCTCGTCGGCCCGCCAGCAGCGGCCGTAGATCGCCGCATCGATGATCCGCCGGGCCTCGTCGGCCGCCGCTGGCTCCGCGACCACCGGTCGCGCCTTGACCAGCGCCTGCCGCTCCCAGACCGCGGCCGGACCGTCTTCCGCGACATACCGCGCGAACTCGGCGAGCGAGATCGCCGCGGGGCCGCTCCGGCCGCTCGGCCGGAGCCGGGAGTCCATGTCGTAGAGGCGGCCCTGCGGCCCGAACGCGTTGCAGACCCGCATCGTCCGGTGGGCGAGCTCGCCGAAGAAGTGCGCGTTGGTGGTGCCCTCGGCCCCCTTGCGGCCCCGGCGGGGCGGAACCGTGCTGCCGTCGTGGTCGTAGAGGAAGATCACGTCGATGTCGCTGGCGTAGTTCATCTCATAGCCGCCGAACTTGCCCAGCGCGAGCACGACCAGCCCGGCGGGCTCGCCCGTCGGCGTGCGGGGTTCGCCAAGACGCTCCACGAGCTTTACCTGCTCGACGGCCACGATCCGCCTCACGACCGCCTCGGCGATCCCCGTGAGCGCAGCGGTCGTCGTCTCCGCATCCTGACGGCCGAGCATGTCGCGAACGCCCACCCGGAGCTGCTGCGAGGCCTTGAAGGCGTGGAGGATCGGATCGATGTCGACCGCGCCGCGACAGAGGTCGGCGAGGCTGGCCTGCAGGTCGGCCGGTGTGGGGAGCCGGTCGATCAGCAGGCTGTCGAGCAGCTCGTCGATCATCCCGGGGTTGGTGACGAGCAGCGTGGCGAGGAACGGGCTCGACGAGCAGAGCCGTACCGTCAGGTCGAGCGACGGCGGATTGACGCTGAACAACTCCCAGAGCACCCCCTTGCCGCCGAGCGAGTCACTCACGGCCGCCAGGTTGACGAGCGTCGCATCGGGGTCGGGCGTGCGACCGATGGCGGTGAGCAGCCGCGGAGCGATCGCGGCCAGGAAGTGGCGGCACCGCCGGGTGGAGAGAAACCGCACCTTCTCCTCACCAAGCGACACCACTGCCCGATGCGCCGCCGGCACGTCGCGGAAGCCGTGTCGCGCGAGGACCTCGCGGACGGCGTCGTCGCTCGGCGCGGGGTCGAGCACGAGGTCGACCTCCGGCTCGGGCGAGGCGTCGTCCGGAAATGCGTCGTGCAGGAGGTGGTCGAGGATCTTGCGGTTGAGGCTCGTGGCCTCGGCGAGCTCGTGGCGAAACCGGTCGCGGGCGGCTTCGTCCCCGCCGTAGCCCAGCCGCACGGCCAGGCGGCCGAGCTCCACGTCGCTGTGGGGCAGGGAGTGCGTCTGCCGGTCGTAGAGGATCTGGAGGCGGTGCTCGACCGTCCGCAGGAGCGTGTAGGTCCGCTCGAGGATCTCCCGCTCCTGGTCGGTGAGGGCATGGGCCTCCGCCAGCCGGCGGATCGCTTCGAGCGTGGTGCCGGTCCGCACCCGCGGCGTGTCGCCGCCGCTGAGCAGCTGCAGAAACTGGATCGTGAACTCGACGTCGCGGATGCCTCCGCGGCCGCACTTCACGTCGCAGGCGTCGCTGCCCTCGCGGATCGCCCGCTGCTCGATCCGCCGCTTGAGCGCCTTGATGCCGCTGATGTCGGCCCGGGTGAGCCAGCGGCGGTAGATCCAGGGTTCGAGGTCTGCCAGCAGCCGGCCGCCGAGCGCTGTGTCGCCCCCGACGCAGCGGGCCTTCACCCAGGCCTGCCGCTCCCAGGTTCGTCCTGACTGGTCGAAGTACTGGAGCATCGGCTCCAGGGCGAGCGAGGCGGGGCCGGTGCCGCCGTGGGGCCGCAGTCGCAGGTCGACGCGGTACGCCGTCCCCAGGTCGGTGGCGTCGGCGATGAGTCGCGTGGTCTCCTGGACGACGCGATCGAAAAACTCCTGGTTGGTGCAGGGCTTGGGTCCGTCGACTCGGCCATCGGCGGAGTGGACAAACACGAGGTCGATGTCGCTGGAGTAGTTGAGCTCGCCCCCGCCCAGCTTGCCCAGCGCGATCGCGGCGATCGTGGCGGGGCGACCGTCGGGCCCGCGGGGGATGCCTCGCTGCCGATGCACGTGGGCCACCGCCGTCGTCAGGGCGAGATCGACGATGCAGTCGGCGACGTGCGAGATCTGCGACGAGACAGTCTCCAGCCGCTGCCGCTCGACGATGTCGCCGTAGGCGATCCGCAGGGTCTGCCGCCGCTTGAATCGCCGCAGCGCCCGCGCGACGCTCTCGGGATCATCGCTTGCCCCGGCCTCGGCGGCGAGCGCGGCGGCGAGCACCTCCTTCTTCTCGGGCCGGCCGCGGCCGATCCGCACCTCCTCCCAGGCCTCGGGATCCGCGATCACCAGCTCGGCCAGATACGGGCTCGCCGAGAAGATGCCGAGCAGGATTTCTAGCGCCCGCGGATCCCGTTCGAAGAGCGCCGCCGTCGCCAGCGGGCTGCGAACGGCCCCGACGAACCGTTCGAGGGTCACGAGCACCCGGTCGGGGTCGGCCGCCAGCGGCAGCAGCACCGCGAGCCGGCCCGCGAGCGACCCGAGCAGATCGGGAGGGATGCCCGCGGCCGCGAGGCCCGTGAGGGAGCGGTGGGCGACCGCGGGATCATCGAGCCCCGCGGTTCGACCCCAGGCCGCGGCCGCGGCGAGATCGTCGAGCAGTGCCGTCACCCCGACCGCTGCCGCCGACGCTCGGACCGGCTCAGACCGCGACTCGTTGCGTCGCGAGGCTGCCACGTCAGGTTGGGAGGGGGCTTGAAGTCGCCGCCGGCGGCTTCGGGGGAGGGAGGGTGATGTCGTGAAGATCGGCGGGCTCACCCGACAGCCACAGCGCCTCCAGCGGCACCGCGTCGGCGAGGCCGTCGGCCACCACGCCGGAGAGCGACCAGGCGCCCGCCGCGAGGATGTCGATGTCGACCAGCCGGCCGACGAGCCGCGCTGGGGCGTCGAAGACGATGATCCGGTCGCACATCGTCCGGCCCGACAACGGGGCGATGCCGTCGGGACCGGGAGCGACGGCCCGCTTCTCTTCGCGGGGCGACAGCCCCTCGACGAGCACCTGCTGCCGCGTGCCGACAAACAGGCGATTGCCCGCGAGGCTCACCTCCTCCTGGGCGTCGAGCAGCAGCCGGTTGCGTTCCTTCTTGACCTCTTCCGGCACGTCGTCGGGCAGGCGATCGTAGGCCTTCGTGCCCGGCCGCGGGCTGTATTTGAAGATAAAACTGTTTTTGAAGTCCGCCGTCTTCACCAGGTCGTATGACGTCTGAAACTCCGCGTCGGTCTCGCCGCAGAAGCCGACGATGAAGTCGCTCGTCACCGCCGCCTGCGGAAGCGCCGCCCGGATCCGGCCGAGCATTTCCATGTACTCGCCGATGGTGTAGCCACGTTTCATCCGGCCGAGCACTACGTCCGAGCCGTGCTGCGCGGGCACGTGCAGGTAGTGGCAGACCTTCGGCAGGTCGCGGACCGCCGAGATCAGGTCGTCGGTCATGTCCCGCGGGTAGTTGGTGACGAACTTGATCCGGTCGAGGCCCTCGACGGCGTCGAGCATGCCGAGCAGGTCGGCCAGCCGGGTCGTGCGGCCGCCGTCAGACCACTTGTAGCTGTTGACGGTCTGGCCGATGAGCGTGATCTCGCGGCAGCCCTCGGCGACGAGCTTCCGCGCCTCGGCCACGATCGTCTCGGGGGCGCGGGCCTGCTCGGGGCCGCGAACATGCGGCACCACGCAGAACGCGCAGAACTTGTCGCAGCCGGTCTGCGTGCGGATGAAGGCCTGGAAGGGCGTGGGCCGCATGGCCGGGTCGCGGTCGGGATCGTAGCTCTCGAAGCTCCTCGCGATGGCGTCGCGGCTGCCCGCCTTGCGATCGAGGCTGATCTCGATTCGCGGGCCGCCGCCGGCGAGCACCTCGTCCACGAGTGCGGGCACCTGGTGGAGTTGCCCTGGGCCGACGACGAGATCGACCCACGGTGCTCGCTTGCGGATCAGGTCCTGGTCTTTCTGGGCCATGCACCCGAGCACGCCCACGACCACGTTGGGCCGCTGCGCCTTCACGCTCCGGATGCGGCCGAGCGCGGAGTAGATCTTGTCTTCGGCGTGCTGTCGCACGCTGCAGGTGTTGTAGAAGACGGCATCGGCCTCGCCGCTGCCGGTGGCTAGTTCCCAGCCCTGGCGGCGGAGCGCGGCCACCACGAGCTCGCTGTCGAGCACGTTCATCTGGCAGCCGACGGTTTCGATCCAGAGCCGTTTCGTCATGC
>CAJBSQ010000099.1 GCA_903958265.1 uncultured Planctomycetaceae bacterium | reverse complement strand
CCTTCTACACCCAGAACTTCAACGGCTTGGGCAGCGGGCTGCCCGCAGGCTGGACGACGGCCACCGGCGCCACAGCATCCGCAGGTGGCACGTCGTTGGCGTTCACGACAGCCGCTGTGAGCTGGGCCGACACTGGCGCTGCGTTCAAGAACTATGCCTCGGCGACCGGGCTCTCCGGCACGTCGAGCACGTCAGCCCAATCGACTTCCATCGACCGTGCCCTCGGTGTCCGGCCGTCTGGCAGCTTCGGAGATCCCGGCGCCGCGTTTCGATACGCCTTCAGCACCACCGGCCAGACGATCGACTCCATCTCGATCGACATGATGCTGCTCGACGTGCAGGGCCGCAGCACGACCTGGACGCTTCAATACGGCTCCGGCACCTCGCCATCGTCGTTCACGACACTCGGGACGTGGGCTGACCCCGGCACCTGGGGAACCACGTCGGTGACCTACTCGGGGACCGCCGTCAGCGGTATGAGCAACCTCGACAACGGCGTCTTTCGTGTGATCGCCCTCACTGCCTCTGCGGGATCCGGTAGCCGGGACTCGATCGGTATCGACAACTTCCAGATCTACACCCCCACGGTTACCCCCGCTGCCGCCACGCTCGGCACGAGCGACGCGACCTCGGTCCTCTACTCCGGCAACCTCTCGCTGATCAGCACCAGCACCGCCACGCTCACCGCCGCCGCCAGCGGCACGGCCACATTCTCGGGCATCATCAGCGGCACGGCGGGATCGATCATCAAGACCGGCGCCGGCACGGTGATTCTTACCGGCACCAACACCTACGCCGCGGGCACGTCCATCACCGCCGGCACGCTCAAAGCCGGCAACTCGAACTCGTTCGGGAGCGGCTCCGTCACGCTTTCCGCGGGCGCCACCCTCGACCTCAACAGCCTCACGTTCGCCAACACGATCACCAACAACGGCGGCACGCTCGCCAACGCCGGCTCGTTCTCCGGCACGTCAAGCGTGAGCGGCACCGCCGACTACAGCGGGGCCGTCGGCGGCACCGTGGTCGTAGACGCAGGGGGCGTGGCGAACTTCAGCGGGTCGATCAACTCGCTTACTGTCTCGGCCGGCGGCCAGGCCAACCTCAACGACGGCTCGTCGCTGATTCAGGCCACGCTCACCAACGACGGCCTGCTCGTCGCCAACCGCTCGAGCGATACCACGTTCTCCACCGCGATCGGCGGGTCGGGCGCGTTCGAGAAGCTGGGGAGCGGCATCCTGACCGTCACTGGCAACAGCACCTACTCGGGCGCCACCACCGTGTCGGCCGGCAGGCTCAAGGTCAACGGTTCGCTCGGCTCGGGCGGCCTCTCGGTCGCTGCCTCGGCCTGGCTGATGGGCACCGGCACCGTCAATGGCCCCGTCACCGTCAGCGGCACCTTCTCTCCCGGCTCGAGCCCGGGCGTGATCACGCTCGGCTCGCTCAGTCTCACGAGTACCAGCACCACCATCATCGAGGTGCTCGGCGCCACCCGCGGAACCTCCTACGACGGCATCGACATCGCCACCGCGAGCGGCCTCACGTATGGCGGCCTGCTCTCGTTTGAGTTCGGCGGCTCCGCACTCGCCGACGGCACCTACGACATCTTCAACTTCGCCGGCACGAGCAGCGGCTCGTTCGCCAGCCTGGACTCCACGGGCTTCTACGCCGGCACCTGGACCAACAACTCAAATGGCAGTTTCACCCTCGTCAAGGATACCCAGACGCTCACCTTCTCCCAGTCCACGGGCGACATCATCGTCGTGCCCGAGCCCACGACGCTGGCCCTCGCCGCCGCCGGGGCCGCCGCCCTCGCTTGTGCCCTCCGCCGCCGCCGCTGAAAACCCGGGACGGGAGCGGATTCTTCGAAAAGCGACCGCGAGATCGGCGGCACACTCGGCAATCCAGGCCGACCCTGCGGCCTGACGAGGCCGCGGCCTTCGGGGGGTGCCGCGCCGCCCGGCAAAGCCCGATCAAGCGGTGCCACCGTCCTGGTCGATCGCCTTGCAGCGGATCGTGATGACCGATCCGAACCATGCGGGGGCGGCACGAATGTCCAATGCGGCGCTGATGGTTTCCGGAACGTCGGCCGGCTCCCATGCCGCTGCCGCCCGTCCCAGGCCGGCCACCTTCCGGGCCCTCGGTGCGGCTGAACCGCCGGAGCGCATCGTGCTCGACGACGAGACGTTTCGCCGCGTCGAGATTCTCAAGCACGATTCGTGGGCAGCCACGGCCGTGTACCGCTCCGCCAGCCGCACCGCCAAGTGCAAGTTCAACCGCACGCAGCACATCGGCATCGTCCCCATGGGGTGGCTCGGCCGCACGCTCGCCGCACGCGAGCGCTGGTTCATGAATCGCCTCGCCGGCATCGAGGGCATTCCGCGGTCGCTCGGGGACCTCCGCGTCGACGGCGCCCCGGTGGCCACGGCCATCGCCCACGAGTGGATCGAGGGGCATGCGCTCGCCGAGGGCGAGCATGTCGACGACTGGTTTTTCCCGCAGCTCGAGGCGATCCTCGACGAGGTCCACCGCCGAGGCGTCGCCCACGTCGACCTCCACAAGCGGGAGAACATCCTGGTCGACGACCACGGCCGTCCCTACCTGATCGACTACCAGATCTCGTTCGGGATCCCGACGGAGAGCCGGCTCACGCGGGTGCTGCTCGGCGGCGTCCTCCGCCTGCTGCAGCGGTGCGACGACTACCACCTGCTCAAGCACCGCGTGAAGCACCGTCCCGACCAGGTCGGCCTGAGCCTGGGCGACATGCAGCGAATGCGGCCCTGGTGGATCCGTGCCCACCGCTGCGTGGCCATCCCCTTCCGCACCGTCCGCCGCCGGCTGCTCACAGCCCTCGGCATCCGCTCCAAAAGCGGGCACGCCTTCAGCGAGGCATTTCCCGAGATCGCCCACCGCCAGGCGGCGTGACGGCCCGCGCGGCGCCACCGTACGAGCCCGCGGCCGGTCGCCTTCTACGGGCATGAACGCCGCCGAAACCCGCTCTGGCCCGGTTTGGACGCCCCAAACCGGCCTGCCGCCCGCCCCGGCGCCACCGCTACACTCCCGCCGCCATGAGGATCATTTCGCGATACGTGCTCTGGGAGTTGCTCCAGGTCTTCCTGGTGGCGCTTGCGGCGCTCACGATCTTCATGCTCGTCGTCGGCCTCGTCCGCGAAGCGCAGCAGCAGGGCCTGGGGCTTGTCCAGATCCTGATGCTGATCCCCTACGTGCTCCCCGAGGCGATGCGGTTCGCCGTGCCGGGCACGATGCTCTTCGCCGTGGCGAGCGTGTTTGGACGCATGTCGGCCAGCAACGAGGTGATCGCGCTGAAGGCGGCGGGCATCTCGCCGGTGGCGATCATCTGGCCGGCGGCGGCCCTCGCGCTCGTCGTCAGCTTCGTGTCGGTGTGGCTCAACGACGTCGCCGTGTCGTGGGGCCGCGACGGCGTCCGCCGCGTCGTTGTCAGCAGCGTGGAGCAGATCATCTACGGCCGGCTCCGGCAGCAACGGTCGTACAGCACCTCGCAGATCTCGATCAATGTGAAGGCGGTCGACGGCAAGCGACTGATCCGCCCCACGCTCTCGTTCCAGTCCGACTCCAACAGCCCGCCCGCGACCATCTCCGCGGCCGAGGCCGAGCTCCGGGCCAATGCCGCCAACGGCACGCTCGTGGTCACCTTCCGCGATGGCACGCTCCACATGGGCGACTACACGGCCTCGTTTCCCGACACGATCGTCCGCGAGGTGCCGCTCGACGCGGTCAGCCGCAAAAACACCACGTCGACGAGCCCCTCCGAGATCGCCATGGCCCAGTTCGCCACGGCCCGGGTGGACCAGACGAAGAAGATCGACCGCATCGAGCAGCTCGCGGCGGGCAAGGTGGCGATGGGCATCCTCACGGGGAGAACGGAGACCACGGCCCCCCACTTCATCGCCTACGAGCACGAACTCCTCAAGCACGAGCGGAACCGGCTCCACCGGATCGTCATGGAGCCGTGGCGTCGCTGGGCCAACGGCTTCAGCTGCCTGTGCTTCGTGCTCGTCGGAGCGCCGATGGCGATCCGGATGCGAAACAGCGACTTCCTGACCAGCTTCTTCCTCTGCTTTCTCCCGATCCTGATTGTCTACTACCCCGTGTTCATGATCGGCGTCGATCAGGCGAAGCGTGGCTCCGTGCCTCCCGTCGCGGTCTGGACGGGCAACCTGCTGATCACGCTCTGGGGCTGGTGGCTTCTCCGCCGGGTCGTGCGGCAGTGAGCCCGCGGATGGTGCGCCCCGGGAGAGCCCGGCCACGCCGTGACCGGAAAAGGCCAGCATGTCACGGCGCGACGGGACTGCGTTGCCATACCGTGACGCCCTCCTTGACCGTCTCCTCCACGCGAATCTCCTGAATCGCATTCGGCTCGGCCGCGAGGGGGTTGCCTGAGAGGATCACGAGGTCGGCCAGCTTGCCCGGCTCGATCGAGCCTTTCGCGGCCTCCTCGCCGTATTGCCGCGCCCCGTCGATCGTGACCGCTTCGAGCGCCTCGAGCGGCGTCACCCGCTCGTTCGCCCCGAGCACGCGGCCCGACCGCGTGGTGCGGTTCACGGCGGTGTGGATCGTGAATAGCTGGTTCAATGGCGAGACGTTGAAGTCGGTGTGATTGCTCGGCCGTAGACCCAGCGCCCGGGCCGACTTCACCGGACTGATCGCCTCGGCCTGGGCCAGCCCGCGGTTGGCGACGTGGGTGTCGCCAAAATAGAAGCAGTGCAGCGTGAAGAACGACGGCGTGATCTTCCATGCGGCGTACTTCTGGAGCTGGTCGGGCCGGATGAACTGCGAGTGCACGCCCACCGTGCCCCGCGGCCGGGCCGGATCATCGCCGGCCGCAAACCGATGCGCCTCGAGCAACGCGTCGATCGCCGCGTCGCCATTGCAGTGGACGAAGAGCGGTGCGCCGCCGTCGTAGACCTTCTTCACCATCTCGTTGAGCAGCGGCTGCGGGAACGACAACTCACCCTTCCAGTCTTTCTGGCCAGCCGGACCGTCGGTGAGATAGGGCGTGGTGAACGCGGCCGTGCGGCCCTGCGGCGAGCCGTCCATCACGATCTTCACGCCGCCGATCCGCAGGCGGTTCGTGTAGGTCTTCTCCGCCCGCGGTGGCCCTCCGGCAAAGACGGTGTCGAGCTCGGTGATGAATGGCAGCGAGATCACGTCGAGCTTCAGGAGGCCGCGGGTGGCCATGATTCGCAGGAGGTCGAGCTGGTGCTTCATCGTGGCGCCTTCCTGGGCCGTCGTGATGCCCTCACGCAGATAGAGCTCCTGGCCGGTCGTGATCAGCTGGAGCAGCTCGTCGTCGTTTGGCCCTGGCACCTTGGCGAAGATCGGTAGAAACGCCGTCTCGAAGAGCAGGCCGTCGGGTTCCTGCGAGCCCCCTTCGCGACCGATCACGCCGCCGGCGGGCGTGGGCGTGGCCGCGGTGATGCCATAGAAGGCGAGCGCCTTGCTGTTGAGCATGGCCCCGTGCCCCGACACGTGCGCGAGGATCACGGGATTGTCGGGAAACGCCGCGTCGAGCTCTTGCTTCGTCGGCGGCCGCTTTTCGGCGAGCAGCTCCGGGTCGTAGCCGAACCCGATCACGAACTTCCCCGGCCCGATCTTCTGCCGCTCCTGCACCTGCTTCAGCTTCGCGATCACGTCGGCGACGCTCGTGCAGGTGCCGGCCGGGGGCGAGGCGCACAGGGCCTGCACCTGCACCTCGCCGCAGGTAAAGAAATGACTGTGGCCATCGACGAAGCCGGGCACGAGCGTGCGGCCGGCAAGGTCGGTCACCTGCGTGCTTGGGCCCTTGTGCGGCATCACGTCGGCCTCGGTGCCCACCGCCACGATTCGGCCCCCACGGATGGCGACCGCCTCGGCGGCGGGCTGGGCGGGATTCACCGTGATGATGCTGCCGCCGCGGATGATCCGGTCGGCCGGCTCGGCGGCGGTGGCGGGAGCGAGACAGAGACCGGCGATCGCCGCGACGACGGCAAGACAGGATCGGACGAGCATGCGTGGCTCCTCGGGGAGGCTCGGCGCGTGGCAGGAATGCCGCCGCCGGAATCCGCCCATCATCTTCGCCGACCGCCGGCAGGGAAAGCATTCGGCCGAACATCCCGCCGGAAAAACTTATTGACATATCGGAATATTCCGATATGATTGGCGTGCGACGGAGATGCCGTCGCGGCCCCCAACTCCGAACCACGCTGTCATGGTCGACACAAACCGAAAAACCGCCCGCCCGCCGAAGCTCACGAGCCTCGAGAGCCTGGGGCAGGCGGCCGAATGCCTGAAGACCCTCGCCCATCCCCACCGGCTGCGGATCGTGCAGATGCTGCTCGGCGGCCGCTACACGGTGGGCGAGCTGGCGGAGGCCTGCGAGATCCCGAGCCACATGGCCTCCGAGCACCTGCGGCTCATGCAGCGGTGCGGCTTCCTCGACATGGAGAAGGAGGGCCGGTGTGTCTACTACACGATCGCCGAGCCCCATCTCGCCAGCATCATGGCCTGCATCGAGGCCCGGTTCGGCGGCTCGAAGCCATCGCGAACCAGTGTTTCCGCCTAGGAGTTTCTTGCCTACGATTCCGCCCCGTGCGTGCCCTCAAAATATCGACCGCTCTCGATACGTCGACTCATAGTTTCCGTGCCCAAACCCCGGAGGACATTCCCATGGTCGCCACGATTTCCCCCACCACGCTCGCCGATCTCCGCCGCCAGGACAACCAACTGACGCTCATCGACGTTCGCACGCCCGCCGAGTTCGGCGAGGTGCACGTCGATTTTGCCCACAACATCCCGCTCGACCGGCTCGACCTGCAGGCCGTGAAGTCGGTGGCCGGCGCCGGGCCCGTCTACTTCGTCTGCAAGTCGGGCACCCGCAGCCAGAAGGCCTGCGAGAAGCTGCTGGCCGCGGGCCTCAAGGACGTGGTCAGCGTCGAGGGGGGCACGGCCGCCTGCGAGGCCGCTGGTGTGCCGGTCGTCCGCGGCCGCAAGGTGATGTCGCTCGAACGGCAGGTGCGGATCGCCGCCGGGGCGCTCGTGGCCGTCGGGGCGGCACTGGCCGCCTTCGGCCCCGACGCGCCGGTCAACTGGAAGGCGATCGGCACGGGCCTGGCCGGCTTCGTGGGCTGCGGCCTCGTGTTCGCCGGGATCACCGACACCTGCGGCATGGCGATGCTGATCGCCCGGATGCCGTGGAACCAGGTGTCGGGTGGGGCCTGTCGCACGGCCACCACCTGCTCCCGCGTCATCCTGCTCGGGCTCGTGCTCGGTGCGGCTTCCGGCACCGCGGTCGCCGAGCACACGAAAGATTCGCTCGATGTCGTGAAGCAGGCCATTGCCCAGCAGAAGGCCGTGATCATCGACGTGCGTGAGCCAGACGAGTGGGCGGAGGGGCATCTGGCCAACGCCGGCCTGCTTCCCTTGAGCGTGCTGGAGCGCGGCGTGCCCCCTCAGGAACTCGCCAAGATTCTGCCCAAAGACAAGATCATCTACTGCTACTGCCTCGCCGGCGGCCGTTGCGCGGAAGCTGCCTCGATGCTCAGGCCACTCGGATACGACGTCCGAGCGCTCAAGCCCGGCTATCCGCAACTCGTGGAGGCCGGCTTCCCCGCCGCCGTCGGCAAGTGACGAGCCGGTTCCCCATTCCCACATCATCACCGGAGACATCGCCATCAAGATCCAGCAATACT
>CAJBSQ010000098.1 GCA_903958265.1 uncultured Planctomycetaceae bacterium | reverse complement strand
GACCATCGATTCGCCAACCCGCATCGCGGCCGGCAGCCACTGGCGCACGCGACCACCGGCTGGTGCTACATTGCCGTCGTTCCTGAAGCCCCCGTTCCTCGATCTGGAGACCTTCACCGTGGCTTCTCCCAACGTTGCCCAGCGGATTGACCGTCGCTCCTTCCTCGAAGGCTCCCTGGCGGCCGCAGCCGTTGCGGTCGTTCCCGGCGGCGGGTTTGCCGCCGGCAGCGACGGGATTCGGATCGGACTGGTCGGCTGCGGAGGCCGCGGCGTCGGCGCCGCCCTCCAGGCGGCCGCGAACCGTGGCGTCGTGATCGCGGCGGTCGGCGACTCCTTTTCCGATCAGGCCCTTGCGGCCGCCGAAGCGGTGGTGAAGGCGACCGGGCGCCCCGTCCCTGCGGACGCGATCTTCTCCGGCGACGACGCGGCCCCCCGGGTGATTGCCGCCGACGTCGATGCGGTGATCCTCGCCACGCCCCCCGCCTTTCGGCCCAACCATGTCGTCGCCGCCGTGCACGCGGGCAGGCACGTCTACTGCGAGCCGCCCGCAGCCGTCGACGCAGCCGGCGTCAGGCGGATGCTCGAGGTCGCGGGAGAGGCCCGGGCCCGCGGCCTGTCAATCGTGTCGGGGCTTCAGTCCCGACATCACGCCCCGACGGTTGCCATGGTCGAGCGGATTCACGCCGGCGACATCGGGCGGCCGTGGCAGGCGACGGCGATCCATCATCTGGGCCTTCCGTGGCGGCGTGCGTCTCAGCCGGGATGGTCGTCGGCCGAGGCTTCGCTACGCAACTGGATCGCAGACGATGGGCTGTCGGGCGGGGATTTTGTCGAGCATCTCATCCACGCGATCGACCGCAGCCTCTGGGCGTTGGGCGACAAACCGCCGATGACCGCCATCGCCGTCCGCACCCCCGAAGCCCTGCCCGTGGCCGTTGGCGTGGCACCGGTCGCCACGATCCGCTTTCAGTTCGCCGCCGGCACGGTCCTCGAGGCGGCGGTCGTCCGCCGCGCAGGCGTCGAGGGGCTGATCGACGAGACCCTCCGCGGCACGGCAGGCTGGGCCGACCTCAATCGACGCCTCGTCAACGGTCGGCAGACTGCGGCAGGCCCGGCGTCGCCCTCTCCCCATGCCGCCTGCATGGCGTCGTTCCTCCACGGCATCCGCGACGGTCGGCGGGTCGACGACCCCGAATCGGCCTGCCGGAGCACGCTCGTCGCCGTGATGGGCCGGATGGCCGGCGCGGGCGAATCACCCGTTCGCTGGACGGACCTCTGGCCGACGGCCTGAGCCCCGCAGTCGCTCCGACCGGTACAATCGGCGAGGGTGTGATTCGGCGGGGCCGACAGCGACGATTGCCCCCTTGGAAGCCGTTCCGCGAGGACGTGAAGCATGGCGACGACGAACCCCACAGTCTACCGCTTGAGCATCGCGCTGATCGTGTTCGTGCTGTTGACGTTCATTCTCACGATCACAACCTACCTGTTCTTCAAGCAGCGAACGGACGAACAGGCCAAGTCGCAGGTGGCCGAGAAGGCGACGGCCGACAAGCAGGAGGCGCTGCTCGCATCGCAGGCCGAGACCCAGAAACTTCGCGAGTTTATCGGTG
>CAJBSQ010000097.1 GCA_903958265.1 uncultured Planctomycetaceae bacterium | reverse complement strand
CGCCGGATGAACCTCTTCCTGCCGGTGCTGCATGTCCGACGTCCCGCTCATCGCCGTGATCCTCGATGCGGCCCGGCCGTATGACAGGCTGATCATCGGCGGGATCGCCAGATACGTCCGCGAGCAGGACTCCTCGTGGAGCCTGTATGTGGAGGAGGATCCCCTGCAGAAGCTGCCCGATCTGAAGCGCTGGCACGGTCACGGCATCATCGCCAACTTCGACGATCGACGGGTGGCCACCGCGATCAGCGGCCTCTCGATTCCGATCGTGGGCGTGGGCGGCGGCTCCGGTTGGTTTGACCTGGGGTCGTCGATCCCCTACGTGTTCACCGACAACCAGGCGATCGGCCGGCTGGGGGCGGCTCACCTGCTCAGCTGCGGCTTCGATCAGCTGGCCTACTACGGCTACCCGAAGACGGCCACCGCCGGCTGGTCTGAGGAGCGTGCGGAGGCCTTCGCGGAGGCCTGCCGTGAGGCCGGCCGCCCCTGCCATGTCCACACCGGTCGACATGCCAATGTCCGCCGCTGGCAGGAGATCCAGCAAGACCTCTGCGACTGGATCAGGGGCCTGCCGAAGCCGATCGGGCTGATGGCCTGCAACGACGTCAGGGCCCGCCACGTGCTCGAGGCCTGCCGGACGCTCGCGGTGCGGGTGCCGCACGATGTCGCGGTGCTGGGGGTCGACAACGACGAGATGATCTGCGAGCTCACCAATCCGCCACTCTCGAGCATCGACCAAGCCGCCAGGCGGATCGGCTACGAGGCGGCGACGCTGCTCGACCGGATGATCAAGGGGGGCGTCGCGGCGGCGGCCCACGCGCGGGTGGTCGTGCCGCCGATCGGTGTCGTGTCGCGAACGAGCACCGACGCAATGGCGACCTCGGACGAGGCGGTGGTGGCCACGCTGCAGCGGCTCCGCGCCACCCCCCTGCTCAAGCCCGACATCGCCGCGATCGCCGACGCGTTGTGCCTCTCGCGGCCCACCCTCGAGGCCCGATTCAAGGCGGTGGTCGGCCGGTCGATCCACGACGAGTCGGTGCGGCTCCGCGTGGCCGCGATCGGTAGGCTGATCACGCAGACCGACATGCCGTTGAAGACCATCTCCGCGCGGGCGGGCTTCAGCTCGGTGCAGTACATGACCACGTTTCTGCACCGCCACACCGGCAGCACGCCCGGGAGGCTGCGGATGGTGGAGCGACGGCTCGTCGAACAGTCGCCGCGTGAGGATGACGTAGCCGCCGGTGAGGGTGGATCGAGATGAGCCACTCCATCGACTGCATCGTCTGCGGCACCTGCGTGGCCGACGTGCTGGTGCGGCCCGTGCCGCTCGAGCGGCCGGTCGGCGGTGGCCGGCTGTTCCACGTCGATCCGATCGAGGTGACGACCGGCGGGATCGTCTGCAACACCGGCGTGGCCCTGCGGCGGCTCGGAGCGGCGGTCGAGACGGCGGCGGTGGTCGGTGACGACCTCTGGGCGGGCGAGATCAGGGCGCGGCTCGCCGCGGCGGGCGTCGGTGTGGCGGGGCTTGAGTCGCGGGCCGGCGCCGCGACGAGCACGACGGCGGTGCTGATCGACGCCAGCGGCGAGCGGAGCTTCGCCCACCACGTGGGGGCCGGTGCCCTCTTTGACGTGGCGTTTCTGAGGAGGAATGCCCCCCTGTTTGCCCGCTGCCGGTACGCCGTGCTCGGCTACGTGGGCCTGCTCCCGGCACTCGAGCCGGCGCTCGCCGAGGCCGTCGACGTGCTCCGGCGGGCCGGCTGCCGGGTGGTGCTGGAAACGGGGGGCTCCGGCGGATCGTTCGACCATGTGAAGGCCGCGCTCCCGGGGATCGACGTGTTCGTGCCGAGCCTCGACGAGGCCCGGCATCACACCGGCTGCCACGAGCCGCGGGAGATCATCGCCTGCTACCGGCGGCACGGTGCGGCCGGGATCGTCGGCGTGAAGTGCGGTTCTCAGGGCAGCGTGCTCAGCCCGTCGGCGGGGGACGTCATCGACATCCCGTGTGCCCGGGCCCCGGGGCCGGTGGTTGATACGACCGGCGCCGGCGATTCGTTTCTGGCGGGCCTCGTCATCGGCCTGCTTCGCGGCATGCCGGTCGCGGAGGCGGGCCGGCTCGGCGCCGCCACCGCCGCCTGCTGCGTGACCCAGGCCGGCGCGACCGCTGGCCTGCGGGATCTCGGCGAAACGATGGCCGTCATGGCGGCGTCGTGATCGTGGGGCAGCGGAGGGGCCGGGATTCCGCACCACCATGGGCCGTCTTGCCACCTCAACCCATCTCCCGAAACGGCCACTCGGCATGCGGTTTTTCCCAGTCTGGCTGACGGTGCCCGAATCCGGGCGGCCTGCGGGCAGGCGAGAGCGGCCGCGGCTCGAGCGGCTCGCCGAGAGGCGTGAGCATCAAGCGGATAACGCCTGGCCTGGGTGTCATACGATGAGGTCTTTCTACCGGAGAGCCAGCACGGTTCATTGACCTCGGCCTCTTCTCTGCTTGAATGCCCAAGTCGTCAGCCGTCTGGGCCTTGCACAAACCCTGGTCTCCCCATGCACATTGCGGTGATTGGCGCGGGGCTCACCGGCTGCATCACCGCCCTCGGCTTTGCCGATCGCGGCCATCGGGTGACGATTTTCGAGCGTGCTTCCCGGCTGCTTTCACGCGCGTCAACCGCCAATGAAGGCAAGATCCATCTCGGCTATGTCTACAGCGCTGATCCGTCATTCCACACCGCCGAGCGGCTGATCGATGATGCCCTGCTGTTTCGCCCCCTCGTCGAACGCTGGATATCGGCGGCCGATTTCACCGCCAGCGTCTGCGACCCGTTTGTCTACGCCGTGCCAACCACCAGCGCGCTGCCGCTGGCCGCCATCACCGGCCACTTCGCGAGGGTCGATGCGCGGATCCGCATCCGCATGGAAGAGCTCGGCCTCACCTACCTCGGCCAGCCGGCTCCCGAGGATTTCAGGCCCCTGCCGGATTTCGGCGTCGATGGCGTGTCTGGTTTCCTGACGCAGGAAAGGGCCGTGTGGCCCCAGGGCATTTCCAAACCCCTCACCCGGGCGATCGAACGGCATCCCCGCATCGAGGTGTCATTCACGGCCGAAGTAGACCGCGTCGTCGAGAAGGGCGAGAAGTGGCGGGTCGGCTTCACGCGGGCTGACGCCAAGGATGACGGGCCTTTCGACATCGTCGTCAATGCCGCGTGGGCGGACCGGCGGAATATCGACAGGCGTTCAGGCCATCCATCGGTCGGCACTTGGTTCACGCGGTACAAGTTCGGCGTGGTGCTGCACCATGCCTCGCAGCATCTCCCCAATGCCATTCCCCAGAACATCACGGCGACATCAGGCCCCTTCGGAGACTGCGTCTACTACCCGGCGAACGACAGTCTCTATGCAAGCTGGTATCCCGTGGGGATGTGTTTCTCGACGACCACCGACCAGCTGGAGCAGCCCGTCTTTTCCCCTGCCGACGCGCAGGATCTGATGAGCAGGACCTGGCAGGGCTGCGCCAGCTTTGCGCCAGCCCTCGGCACGCTGGCCGCGCTGGCTACCCCCCCGGCCGCGGATCTGGTGGGAGATTTCATCATCGCCAAGGGCCGTTCCGACATTCATGATCCGGAAAGCGGCCTGCACCAGCGAAGCGATCACGGCCCCGCGAGACTGGCCCGCGGTTATTGGTCGATTGAAACGGGCAAGTATGTTTCCGCCCCGCGCTGCGCGATGGAATGCGTCGAGAGAAGCCTCGCGGAGTTTTGACGCATGCCCGCCGTCGCACGCCATCAGCCGCTGGTGTCTATCGGCATCCCCGCGTATCGCAGCGAAGCCTTCATTGCGGCCACGATCCGTTCCGCGCTCTGCCAGACGGTAAGCGACATCGAGATCATCGTTTCCAACGACGGTGCCCACCCGACGCCCGCCCTTGATTCGTTCCGCGACCATCCGCAGATTCGCATCCTCACGCCCCCTGTGCGGCTGGGATGGGTGGCCAACAGCAGTTATGTGCTGAGCCAGGCGACGGGCGAGTTCTTCATGCTACTTCCGCATGACGACCTGCTCGCCCCCACGTTTGTCGAGGCGTGCCTGCAGCTCCTGGGGAGGGAGCCGAGTTGCTTCGCCGCCTACAGCGATCTTGGCACCGAGCGCGGAGTCATGAGGGCGACTGAGGTGCGCGGCACCATCACCGAACGGGTGCGCCATGTAATGTGCAATCTTTATGGCGGGTACAGCTACCGCGCCCTGATGCGCCGCCGGCCCCAGGATT
>CAJBSQ010000096.1 GCA_903958265.1 uncultured Planctomycetaceae bacterium | reverse complement strand
GGACCCGGACACGCCTCCGCTTCACTGCCCGGCTTCCAAACCCTAGGTTGCGTTCCGTCGAGGTGGAGCGACGTCGTCGGAAACGGGGCGGGGTGGCGACGGGGAACGGCGAACACTCGAAGAACCGTGGCCGGCTCCGCGGGCAGGCGAGTGAGGCTCGTGCCGGATGTGAGGATCCTAACGCCTCTGAAACGACAATCCCCGCGTGGCACGGGGCCACGCGGGGATCTCGTGAACTCGATCTGACTCGGGCTGCTCAGTTGAGCGAGGCCGTCGTCTCGGCCGAGGCCGTGCGGGCTGCGGGGTCGAGCGTCAGGTCGACCCGGTCGCCGGAGGCGAGGTCGATCACCTTCGACACGGTCCGCTCCTGCCCGTCGACCACGGTCGCGACGCGTACTTCATAGCCCTTCCAGGTCTTGCCGGTCGGCAGGCTGGAGGTCTCGAACGTCCGCACCTCGCCGGTGGAGGCGGTGGCGCTTCCGGCCAGCCAGACCTTGGCATCGGCCGGCACGCGGAGGGTGACGCTCGTCTTGACGCTCTCGGCCGGGGCCGAAAACGAGACGTTCGACCGCCCACCGGCGATCAGCGACACGACCTTCGTCGATTCCTTGCCGGCATCGGTCGCCATCCGCACGACGAACTCGTACTTCTGGCCAGCCGCGAGGCCCCGCGACAGGTAGCGGCGAACCGCGCCCTGCGAGGTGGTCTTCGTGCCGTTGACGTACACCGTCGCATCGGCGGGCACCTCGACCACGAGCAGCGCGCCGTCAGCGGGCACGCTCTCACGCGAGGTCGAGTCGAGCATGCCGGGAACGGCGGAAGGAGTGCCGATGATCTCGCCACCCGTCATCGAGGGCGTCTCGTTGATCACGCGGTACGACTCGATCGGCATCGCCGACGAGTAGCCCTCGACGGCCGACGACGTGGAGTAGCCGCCGTAGGAACCGCCGGCGGAACCGCCACCGGACGAGCCGCCCGACGAACCACCGTAGGACGAGGAGCCGCCCGACGAACCGCCAGACGAGCCGTAACTGCCGCCCGACGAACCGTAGCTACCACCCGACGAACCGTGGCGAGCGGCCCGCATCGCCCGCTTGTAGGCGTGGTGCGAACCCCAGCTGCCGTGCGACCCATAGGTCGCAGCCGAACCGTAACTCCCGCCAGACGATCCGCCACCGTACGAGCCGGAGCTGCCACCGGAGGAGCCGCCGGAGCTGCCACCGAAGGACCCGCCCGACGAACCACCGGAAGAGCCACCCGATGAACCGCCAGAACTCCCGCCCGACGAGCCGTAGCCGCGATAGCGGTGATTCCAGCCGGCCTGCACGTCGCACGCCGCCGCGACCACCGCGACGAACGATACAACACCCGCGATCCGCACCCACCGACGCTGCGCCACCATGACGGTAATTCTCCCTGAGGAAATTTGCTGTGATGCGTCTCGAGCCCCGAGCCGTTGTCGAGGGACTGAGACGCCGTGAGGCAAAGATAGTTTGCCGATTGGGCAAATCAAGGAGATTGGGAAAGATATTCCGGCAGCTGCCGGCTGTTCAGACGCTGCCCCAAGCCTGGGTTTTGACTGTTTTCCCCGGGAAAAGCCCCTCAGCGTGGGATTGGCGTGACGTCGACCTCATCGACGTCGAGCACGCCGGTTGCTCCAGCCAGCCCCACCATGAGGCTCGCCTCGCGGGCCCAGGTTGGCACCTCGACCCGCTCGTCGACCCGTTTCCACTCGGATCCGCCCATCCAGGGGCCGACCATGGCGACCGCCGACCGCCTGCGATCGGCGTCGAGAAACCGCAGCACCGCGCAGGGCCGTTCCTCGTCGCTGCGACCGTCAAGCAGGTCGCTGCCCCGGATGGCGGCATGGAGTTCGAGCGCTTCGACGGCGGTGCCGTTGACCGCAAAACCCTGGAAGATCTGGGCGGGCCGGCCGGGCTCGGCGTTCCGCAGTCGCAGGTATCGGCCCCCCTGCCCTGCCCCGCCGGAGACGACCTCACACTGGCGACCGTAGTACCAAGCCTCCGGCCGACCGGTGCCCTCGATGAGTGCCTCGAAGCCTCCG
>CAJBSQ010000095.1 GCA_903958265.1 uncultured Planctomycetaceae bacterium | reverse complement strand
GAGCTAGGCGGGAGGTGGCCGCCAAGATCAGCCGCAGGCGGCCGGCTGGCGGGATCTAGGCAAACGCGATTTTGCCAAAAACGGGGGATTTTCTCGTTTTTTGGCCCGTCGGGCGGAGTAATGTGCTAGCATTCTACTAAAACCGACCAAATTAGTAGATCATTAGTTTTTCGGTACGCCCATGAAAATCCCTGAAATTCCGCCTGCATTCGCTGGCTTGATGCGAGAGGTCTCGCCGGAACGATTTGCGGAAATCGCCATGCTGGCCCGGTCCGCGTCCGGCCGCGCCGAGTATTTGCATTGGGACAGGCTGCGCCGCCTCCCTGCACCGGACGGTCTCACGCACCGCGAATGGTGGCTCACGATCAAGGTGGCTCGTCACGATGGC
This sequence comes from uncultured Planctomycetaceae bacterium, assembly GCA_903958265.1. Taxonomy (GTDB): domain Bacteria; phylum Planctomycetota; class Planctomycetia; order Pirellulales; family UBA1268; genus QWPN01. The sequence goes on along the minus strand of CAJBSQ010000095.1, from coordinate 2,244 downwards.
CTGAGGGCCGTTGCTCTGGCTGATGCCACTGGTCGGCCGTTTCGGTTCTCTGTGCCCGACGTGGCGCTCGAGGCGCTCCACGCTATTGATCTCTGCACGGCGGGCAATTTGGCCGCGGGCGGAAAAGTCGGTGTGCCGGGGCAGGTCGTAAACCCGGAAAACCGCAACTTGTTTCTCGCGTCTTCGCTGATGGAGGAGGCTATCACGTCGAGTCAACTCGAGGGCGCAGTGACGACGCGGAAGGTTGCGGCCGAGATGATTCGTACGGGCCGCAAGCCGCGGGACGTGAGCGAGCGGATGATTTTAAACAACTACCGCACTATGCGGCGGATTCGCGAGCTCAAAGACTCAGCGCTGACGCCGGAACTCGTGTTCGAAGTGCATCGAATGGTCACTGATGACACGCTCGACGACCCAACAGCTGCAGGGCGGTTTCGCCGCCCAGACGAGAAGATAGTCGTGGGCGGGGAGTATGGAGAAGTCGTTCATACGCCGCCAATCGCCACGGAGTTGCCACAGCGAATGGCCCTGATGTGCGACTTTGCCAACAACGTGACGCCAGATGCGTTCGTCCATCCGGTCGTGCGCGGAATCATCCTCCACTTCTGGCTTGCGTTCGACCATCCCTTCGTCGACGGAAACGGGCGAACGGCACGCGCACTGTTTTATTGGTCAATGCTGCGACAGGGCTACTGGCCGTTCGAGTTTATTTCGATCTCACACATTCTGCGGAAGGCCCCGGTCAAGTACGTCCGGTCATTCCTCTACACCGAGACGGACGACAACGACCTCGCGTACTTTGTCGTTGCCCAAGCGGACGTAATCATTCAGGCTTTGCAGGAGTTGTCGACTTACATCGACCGAAAAATGGCCGAAGTGAGGGAGGCTAAATCAACGATTCATTCGCTTGATTTGTTCAACCACCGCCAGTCCGCTCTGATCATCGAGGCGGTCAAAGCGACTGGGCGACGCTACACGATCAAGGAGCATCAGAACATGCACGGCGTTGTGTATCAGACGGCCCGAACCGATCTGCTCGATCTTGCAAACCGAGGAGTTTTGGAGCTGAAGAAGAAGGGCAAGGAGCTGGTCTTTCGGGTGCCCAGCGATATCGGCGAACGACTCAAGCGGCTGGAAGGCAGCGAAGGGTAGGCGGGTCTGGCGAGAGGGTCGCCGCAGGGAGCGGTGTGAACGCCGGTTGAAAAGTGCAGCGCGGGGCGGTCGAAAAGTCCGGCGCTGGGGTTGGTGGAACAGTCAGTCTAGTGCGGGCCTCGCGGACCTTAACGTCGGGGCTTGAGCGCGGGCGTCGCGTTTCTTAACGTCGCGTGGAGGCCTTACGCTCCGATGCCCGAGTACTGACGGCGTGCCCCATGGAACCTGTTCACCGCGTTCTGCTCGTCGATGACCAGGCCATGATCGGCGAGGCCGTGCGGCGGTTGCTTGCCGACCAAGCCGACGTGGCCTTCGAGTTCTGCCGCGAATGGTCCCAAGCCGTCGGCACGGCCACGGCGTTTCGCCCCACGGTGATCCTGCAGGACCTCATCATGCCCGGCATCGACGGGCTGGAAATGGTCGGTCACTTCCGCAGGAATCCCGCCACCGCCGCCGTGCCGGTGATCGTGCTCTCGGCCCGGGAGGAGCCCGTGGTGAAGGCCCGGCTGCTCGACGCCGGGGCCAGCGACTATCTCGTCAAACTCCCCGACCAGGTGGAACTCATCGCCCGGATTCGCGTTCATTCCGACGGTTACCGGCGGCTCCTCGAACGCAACGCCGCCTTCACCCAACTCGAGCAGTCGCTCGCCGAACTCGGCCGCGAACGGGAAAAATCGGAGCGGCTGCTCCGCAGCATTCTCCCAGCGACGATCGCCGAACGGCTCAAAAACGGCGAGGCGACCATCGCCGAGAGCTTCGCGGAGGTGACCGTGCTGTTCGCCGATCTCTGCGGCTTCACGGAGTTTTCCGAGAAGGTGGATCCGCAGCACGTGGTGGGGTTGCTCGACGAGATCTTCTCGACGTTCGACCACCTCGCCAACGCCCTCGGCGTCGAGAAGATCAAGACGATCGGCGACGCCTACATGGCGGTGGCCGGCCTCCCGGTGCCCCGCGACGACCACGCGGAGGTCATGGCCGCCATGGCGCTGGGCATGCAGGAGGCCTTTCGCGGCGTCGCCCGAACCCGGGGCCTATCGATGGAGATCCGCATCGGCATGCACTCCGGTCCCGTAGCCGCCGGCGTGATCGGTC
>CAJBSQ010000094.1 GCA_903958265.1 uncultured Planctomycetaceae bacterium | reverse complement strand
GGCATCGCGGGCGAGCGGCGCTCATCACACGAAGAGAGGGATCTCGACATGTCGCGATTCTCGGCCTTTATGCGGGGGCTGGTTCCGCCCAAACCGGCGCAGATCACCCGCGACGGCCACGTTGTCAGTCTCGTCCATGCCTATTACGGTCCGCTCAGAGTGCTGGCCGAAGACACTGCAATTTCGCAGCACATGTGCGACGCGGTTTCCGTGTGGGAGGCTGACATCGTGAAACTGTTCGCGCGGGAGTTTCAGCCCGGCCGCAACGTCATCGATGCCGGTGCGAACCTGGGCCTGCATACGATCGCACTGGCGAAACTTGCCACGCGAGGTGAGAGAATCTATGCGTTCGAGCCGCATCCCGAGATCCTCCCGCTCACGCGCTTCAACTGCGGCGAACATCCAAACGTGGAATGCATCGGCAAGGCCGCGTCTGACGAGGTGGGTATTCTCTACATGCCGAGCATTGTGGCGGCCCGGAATGCGGGCAGCGGCCAGGTGTTCGCCGACCAGGCAGGCCTCCCGTACGCGGTCGAGGCGGTCACGATCGACTCGCTGTGCCTCTCCAACATCGGGCTGATGAAGGTCGACGTGGAGGGGCATGAGATGTCCTGCATCCGCGGCGCCAGGGAGACCATCCGCCGCGATCGGCCGACGCTGATTGTCGAAATCTGTGGGGGGAGTTCCCTCGACACGGCGGCGCCAGCCACGGCGGCGATGATCCGGTCAAGGATCGCCGAGATCTGCGACCTCGGCTACAGCGTGACCCAGGTCTCGACACACGACTACCTGTTTCATCCCGTTGGGTAGGGACGGAGGGATGACTCTCCGTGCGGCCCGATGGCACGAGCGGACGGCGTCACCGACGCGGTGGGTGTCTCTCGACGGCGTACGAGGGCATCCCGGTCGAATCACGGTGGCCGCGGCCACGAAGCGGGCCAAAACCGCAGAAAATCCCGTGGTGCCGAGGTTTTTCAGCCGCGCCGTTTTTCGACTTCCCGGTTTTTCAGGCGAGTCGCTAGGGTGGGGGCTCAATCGGGGTCTGCGGTCGTTCCGCAGGCCGCCATGAATCGAGTCGCCGTTTGTTCGCAGGCAGTGACTCGGTTCGATTTCCCTAGGAGAGAGAGTTTTATGAAGCGTTTTCCTTCAATCGTCATGATGGGTGCTGTGCTCTTGATCGTTGGCTTCTTGGCCGCCGATTCTGCCTCCGCTGCCGGCCGCGGCCGGCGTGGTCGCACCAGTTGTGATTGCGGCCCGAGCTGTGCCGCCGAACCCGCCTGCGCTGCAGCCGAACCGTCTTGCGGTGCTTCCGCTGGTTGTGCTGCTGCCGAGCCGGCCTGCTGTGCTGCCGAGCCGGCCTGCTGTGCCACTGCGACGAACTGCTGCGAGCCCCGTCGCCGCGGCCGTGCCCGCGGTGCTCGCATGAGCCGTCGTGGCAACGACTGCTGCACCGGTGCCAGCACGAGCTGCTGTGCCGAGCCCGGCTGTGCTGCCGAGCCGGCGTGTGGCGCCGAGCCGTGCTGCAATGCTGGTTGATCCAGCGTTCCTGCCAGGCAGATGAACCGAGCCGGGCCCTCGTCGAGGGCCCGGCTTTTTTCGTTGCTGGCATCGTCGCTGCTCACGCCACAGTCACTCCGGCCGCCTGGCAGGCGGCCCCGCGCCGCGCGACACCGGCGGCGTGGTGGTCAGGCGTGGCGGGTGGCCGAGCACGACTGGCGTGCCGGGGGTTCCCTCCGACAGGACGGCGGTTGGTTTCGCCCTGACCGGTATCGTGGCCGGGTTCACCGCTTCCCGGTTCGGCCGATCGCTGATCGGGGCGTGCCGGACCTAGGGCGGCGGGGGCGGGTGGTGTGCTTGTGTGCCGGCGTGAGTGCGACGGACGGGCTTTCTGGTCGTTCATCAGCGGGAGGGGCGGCGGTCGTGCCGTTGACCTCGAAGGTGGTGGCGATGGTCCGCCGGAAGGTGCGAACGGATTCATCCCGAGTCAGGCACCGCGTGAGCCATGACGCGGCTTCGTAGCCCATGGTGGAAGCGTCTTGGGTGACCGCAGTCAGCCGAGGCCAGACGTGCATCCGCACGTCGCTGTCGTCGACGCCGACCACGGACAGTTCCGCTGGGACCGCCAGGCCCCGCTCCTGCGCCCGCCGCATGATCCCCAGCGCCGTCATGGGATTGGTGGCGAATACGGCGGTCGGCCGACGTGGCATCGCGAGCATCGCGTCGACCACCTGTTCCCCGGACGAGAGGCTGTCAGGCAGTTCCATCACCAGGGACAGGTCGAGCGGCAGGCCCGCTGCAGCGTGAGCGTCTTCGTAGGCCCGTCGGCGGTCGGTGTGGTCGGTGTCGGGCACGTTGTGGATCGCCAGCACGATTCGGCGATGACCCAGGCCGAGCAGGTGCTCCACGGCCCGTCGGCTGCTGGGGTAGGAGTCGGCATGGATGAAGTTGATATCCGGAGCCTCGAAGCGGGCTGCCACCACGACGGAGGGAAATCCCTCCTTGGCGATCTGGGTGATCATGTCGCTGTTGCGGTGTGTGCACCGCAGGAGCACGCCCTGGATCCCCTTTCGCAGAAAGAACTGCGTGTAGGTCTCGTCCGGTGACTTGTCGCGACGGAGGCTCAGGAGCTTGAGGTCGAAGTGCTGCTCGTGGAGGCCGCGCATGATCCCGTTGAGAAGCGAGGGCTCAAACGAGCCATATTCCGAGCGCACCGGCTCGTCCGGATAGGCGAGCGCGACCACGTTGGTAACACGCCGCCCGACCCGCTGCACGTAGCCGGTTTTGTTGATTCTGTCGAGCACCCGCTGGCGGGTCGACTCGTCGACATCGGCGTGGTTGTTGAGCACCCGCGACACGGTCGCGGCCGACAACTTCAACTGCGCGGCGATCGCGCGGACGCTTGGCATGGTGGAGGGGGGCAGGCAGGGCGGGGGCCGTCAGTTGCGGTGGTGGGAGGGCGCCCGATACTGTGGAGTCTACAGGAACTGCAGGCATCGCGTGGACAATCACCCCGCGCCCCGGGCCGCTCCAGGAGAGAGGAAAGCAGTGGCATTTCCCGCGGCCATCTCCCATCATGTGGTCATGATCCCGCCCAGATGCGCGTCGATGCCCATCGCCATTCATCCGTGCGCCCGGCTCGGAATCCTGGTCCTCGTCGCCTGCTGCGTCTGGCCGGTCCCAGCGACATGGGCTGCGGCCGCTGGGGTGACGGTGGAGGATGACGGCACCACGGCCAGTGAGCCCCTCTCGCCGGTGGATGCCTACTTTGAGGCGGCCGCGCGGCCTGGCGGCGCCGCCGATGCCGCGGCGCTCGGCATCGCGGTCGTGCGAGACCACGCGGCCGATGCCCTCGTGCTCGACACCCTTGCCTGGGGCATCCTGACCGACGAGACGCTCCTGCACCGCGACCTGCCACTCGCCTTACGGGCGGCCCGGCTCGCCCATCAGGTCACCGGTGGCACCGACGTGGAGGTGGCCGAGACGCTCGCCCGGGCGCTCGTCATGACCGGCAGCCGCGACGACGGGATCGCGATGCACCGCCGGGCGATCGACCTCTGCGGCGACGATCCCTCGACCCGGCTCGTGCTGCGGGAGATTCTCGCCGAATACCTCCAGCCACCGGCCGACCCGGGCCCGACCGATGGCGCCGTCATCAGGCGGATCGAGGCCGAGGCCTGTGGGCTGATCGCGTCAGGACGGGCCGTCGCCGTGTCGCGTCTGCTCGACGAGGCGGACGTGTCGCCCTGCCGGCTGGAGCCGGTCGCGGCGGCGGCCGCGCCGCTGACGAGTGAACAGCTCTTCGAGAAGGTGCGGCGGAGCGTGGTCGTGATGGCGGCCCTCGAACCGGCAGCCGAGCCGGGGAGGTACGAGGTCACGCTGGCCACGGGATTTGTGATTCACCCCTCGGGGGTCGTCGCCACGAACTTTCATGTGGTGGACGCTCCTGAGTCTCCGGTGCTCGTAGCGATGACGGCGGACGGCGTCGTTCATCCGGTCACGAAACTGCTGGCCGTGAGCCCGTTCGCCGACCTTGCGATCTGCCAGCTCGATGGGGCCGAAGCCTTGCCGCCGCTGGCCTGCGTGAGCGGTGCGAGGCCCGGCCAGCGAATCCACGCCCTGAGCCACCCCGACGGCGGACTGTACACGCTCACCGACGGCATTCTGTCACGGTACTTCGTGCATCGCGCCGACGGGCAGGCGAAGACGATGTTCACCACCACGGCAGACTTTGCCGTCGGCTCCAGCGGCGGCCCGCTTGTCGACGACCGCGGCAACGTGGTCGGCATGGTGTCGAGCACGCTGGCGGTCTATGCGCAGGACGAAGAAGCCGCGGGGCGGCGGCTGCATGAACGACCCGAAGACTCTGGCGACGAGCCTGCGGGCGACGAGGCCACGGCCGTGAGTGACGGGCCGCTCCTGCCGGGTGATTTTCAGATGGGACTCAACATGTGCGTTCCGGCCGCCGACATCCTGCGGCTGATCGGCGGGGAGGCGTCAGCCGGCCAGTGACCCGGCGATGACGCGGCCGCCGCGGAGCGTGGCGGTCACCCGTGTGGCGGGATCGACGACGGCGGCAAATGGGTCGCTGTGCCGCGTCGCGGGCCGCAGGATGACGAGGTCGGCGGAACGGCCCGGGGTGAGGATGCCGCAGCTGCGGTCGAAGCCAAGGGCCCACGCCCCGTTCACGGTGGCCATCCGCACCGCTTCCTCGGGCGATGCGGCATTGGCGGCGACCAAGGCCAAGCACTCGGCGAGCACCGAGAGGTCTGGGTTCGATGCGCGGCTGTCGGTGCCGATCGCGATTCGGAGGCCTGCATCGCGAAACAGCCCGACGGGTGGCAGCACGCCCGAGAGGGCCCTGGTGGTTCGCGGGCAGACGGCGACGCACAACCGGTCGCGGTGCCGCGTCAGTCGCGAGAGCGCCTCGGGGTCGCGGTCGAGGTGTGTGCCATGCACGACGATGCCCCGCGGCCCGCGGGCCAGCAGGGAGATCCATTCGGCGGCAGGTATCAGCAGCGGGGGATCGGACCGGTTCCAGACACCGAGTTCCTCAAACAGATCTCGAAAGGCGCCGCCGCCCGAGGCGAGCAGCTCCTCCTCGGCGACGCTTTCGGCGAGGTGCATCGCCGCTGGAAGGCGGACCTGTCTGCCCGCGGCCAGCAGCGCTCGGCCGAGCCGGGCGGCGACGGAATAGGGGGCGTGCGGCGAAAGCCCTGCGGGGCAGCCGACCGCCAGCAGGCGATGGACGTCTCGCAGGGTCGCCCGGAGGGCGGGTTCGCCGGCAGCCGTCGACAGCCCGAGCGCCTCGCGAAACACCCGGAGCCGCGGCCCACCGGCGGGATAGCCCGCGGCCGGCACGGCGGTCGCGATCTCGCCCACGGCGGTGACGCCGGCGGCGGCGGATTCCCGCAGCCCGGCAGCAATCGCCGCGTCGACCCGCTCCGCTCCGCCTGCGGTCGCCCCCCGCCTCCGCCGGACCGCGATCACGCGGCCGATCCATTCGGGCAGGCCCCCCGCGGGGTCGAGGGGTGTTCGGACGTCGGAAAACTCGAGGTGCGTGTGGGCGTTGACGAGTCCTGGCAGGATCACGCCATCGGGCACGTCCACCAGCTGGGACTCGCCAGGCGTGCTCCCCTGGCCGATCGCCACGATCCTGCCCCGCCGGATCCGCACCCACCCACCCTCGATCACCGGACCGCGCATGGGCAGTAGACGTCCGCCCCGGATCGTCAGGTCGGTATGCCCGCAGCGGTTCACGGCGTTGTCGTGACGACGGGCAGTTGGCCGGCCCGCGACCGAGTCTGCAGCAGACCGGCCGCCGGGGCAGGGGGCTCTTCCTCGAAGAGTTCGTAGAACACGTTCCGACGGCGGG
>CAJBSQ010000093.1 GCA_903958265.1 uncultured Planctomycetaceae bacterium | reverse complement strand
ATCCTCCGTCGGCATATTCACATTCATGCGGTTCATGGATCGCGAGTCTTCGAGCCCGCCCCAGCCCAAGTGCGTGTCGCACCTTACCATACCTGGTAATGTTAATTATTTCAACGGCTTCGCAGCCCTCGTTTGGCAGGCATTCGGCCATCTCGCGGCCGTTCGAGTTGTTCCTCACCCTGCTCGCGACTTGTCCTTTGCGACGACGTGCTCGATCTGGTGGACCACCTGCTTATCGCCTTCTTTGATCCACGATATCCGAGTGCGTTCTCCGATCGTGAGGTCTGCCAGGGTCATGCCATCCTTCTCGTATCCAATGAACTCACAGTCAGCCGCCACCGTAAAAGTCGTGTTTTCCTTCTTGTGCTTGATGGTGATTTCGCGGGCTTCGGCATCGATGGCCTGAATCTTGCCGGCGGTCGTCTCGCTCGTGGCCGCCTCCGTTTCCTCCGCGGAGACGGCGTCTCCTGTGAATGCCGCGCGCGATGTCATGGGGGCAGCGGTAAGGGCAACCAAAAGCAGCGCAAACCGAAGTGCAGGCAGTGTCATGGAGTTTTTTGCCTTTTCTAATGGACGTATGCATCCGCCGATGGATGCACGAGCAGCCTCCGAGGTTACGTGGGCCGACGGTGGTTCGACAAGCGTCTGCCCCACGATTCGCAAGCATCGAACCAACGGACTGGGCTATCGAGCCTAATGCGGGCTTTTCCAGGTGGCAGGGGGAGTCTTTGCCACGCTTTTGGCCGGCCCCCGCGTCGGTCTGGTCGGTACGAAAGGAGCCTTTGGAGGTCCATCCCCAGGTGCCCCTGGCGGCCCCGCCCAGTGGCCGAAAAAATGATGAAAAGCAGAGCAAATAGTGGGTTCCTCGACGATTTTTCAAGCGAGGCTTACGAACCCTCCGGTGGCTGAGGTAGAATGCCCTCTCGTGAGGTTTTCCACAGTTTTCTGGTCATAACCCGTGGCACTGAAAGCCGAGCCCGCAGAGCCTGCGCTCCTGCGGCGGATCAACGAGCGTCTGGTGTTGGAAGTGATTCGGCGAGGCGGGCCATCATCCCGGGCCTCAGTCGCGCGGGCGTCGGGACTGACCGCGCCCACCGTCTCAAAGGTCGTGGAGTCGCTCCTTAGCCGCGGGCTCGTCGAGGAATTTGATCAGGTCAAGTCGGCCGTCGGCCGGCCCAGCAAGCTCGTGCAGATGGCGACGAGTTCGTCTGCCGTCATCGGTGTGGTCATCGACGCCGACACCTGCTGCGTGACCATGACGGGGTTGGACGGCCGGGTCACGGAAGAGCGAACGTTGCGGTTCCCGACTCCGGATGACTATACCGTGCTCATCGACAGGCTCGAAGAGCGTTGCCGCACGCTGTTGTCCCGCATTTCCGCGGTGCCACGGGGAGTCGGCGTGAGCGTGCCCGGCCTCGTGAACGAGCGGCTCAGGCAGGTCGTCTTCTCCCCTAATCTGCATATCCTCGATCACAAGAATCCGGCACGCGATCTGGAGGAGCGGCTGGGAATTGAGTGCTTGCTGGTGCACGAATTGCAGGCCCTCTGCCTTGGTGAAAGAACCTACGGCGGCGCGCATGGACTGGAAAACTTCGCGATCCTCGACGTGACTCAGGGCCTGGGCCTCGGTGTCGTTGTGGGCGGAACCGTGCTGGCGGGCAACAGCGGAATGGCCGGCGAAATCGGGCACATCACGGTGGATCCCAACGGCATGCGATGCGGTTGCGGCAACCGTGGCTGTTTGGAGACGCTCGCCACGGATGCGGCGCTCGTGCGCCTGGT
>CAJBSQ010000092.1 GCA_903958265.1 uncultured Planctomycetaceae bacterium | reverse complement strand
GCCGAGACCGGTGGCCGCGACAGCGACCCCCACGGCCGCGAGATTCCGCCTGAGGCGTGACAGATTGCGCGGCGGGCAAACTGACCACCCGTAGCCGCAGGTTTTTCTACCTGCATGCATCCTGTGTCTCCCCGTAGCCGCAGGTTTTCCTACCTGCGGGCATCCTGTGTCTCCCGTAGCCGCAGGTTTTCCTACCTGCATGCATCCTGTGTCGTCCCGTAGCCGCAGGTTTTTCTACCTGCGGGCACGCTTCTCCCTGCGGGCACGCTGCGGTGCAGGCCGGCTCACCTGCACCTCCTCGTCGATCAGGCGGCGAATCGCCGCGAGGTTGCGGCGATCGACGGCCGGCGACGGCTTGCCGTCGGGGCCCTCCTTGGGAGTTTCGAGGATCAGCGGGATGCCAGCGAGCTTGGGATGATTCACCAGCAGCCGGAAGGCCTCGCGGCCGATCTGGCCCTTGCCGATCGCCTCGTGGCGGTCGACCCGCGATCCGAGCTCCCGCTTGGAATCGTTGGCGTGAATCACCATCAGTCGCTTCAGCCCGATGTGCCGGTCGAAGCGGTGAAGCGTGTCATCGAGAGACTCGGCAGGGGAGAGCGGATAGCCGGCTGCGAACACGTGGCAGGTGTCGAGGCAGACACCGGCCCGCTTCTTCAGCCCTGGCACCGCGTCGATCACATCGAGCATGGTGCCGATCTCTTCGAAGGAGGCGCCCAGGCAGGATCCCTGACCCGCGGTGGTTTCGATCAGGATTCCGGCGGCGAGCCCCGAGGTTGCGCGGAGCGACTCGGCAATGCCCGCGGCCGCCCTGGCCACGGCGACATCCACGGGCTGCTCGCCCGCCGCGCCGGGATGGGCCACCACCCATGGGATGCCGAGCAGTTCGGCGCGGCGGAGTTCCTCGGCGAGACCGTCGATGGATTTGCGGCGGAGTGCCGTGTCGGCCGATGCGGGATTGATGAGATAGGAGTCGTGGGCCACGACGAGCCGTAACTCCGCGGCGCGGACGGCCTCCCGGAAGGCCTCGGCAGCCGCCGGGTCAATCGGCGACGTGGCCCACTGGTTGATGTTGCGGGTGAAGATCTGCAGGCACTCGCAGCCCGTCTCGACGGCCCGCTCGACCGCCCGGTGGAATCCGCCGGCGATCGAGTGGTGGGCGCCGAGCGAGGGGTGGTGCGGGGTGCGGCGGGCTGCGGCCATCGACGGTCTCCTGGAATCGGGGCGACAGTGTACGGGGAGCCGGGAAAGGAGGCCGACTGGATCTGCCGCTGGTTTCCGCGGCCGCCCGCCGCCATCAGCCTGCGTGTTTTGACGGCCTCGGGCCACCACCTACACTGAGCGAGGGTTTGCCAGCGTCAGTTCCTGCCGGAGTTCGTGCCATGGACTATCTCTTCGTGCATGTCGCAATCACGGCCTGCATCGCGGCGGTGGCGGCCGGGGCGGTGATGATTGCCATGCGGCCGCTCCGCGTGGCCCGTCAGGCCGAGCGTCTGGCCAGAGCCCAACGTGACTTTCATCGCCAGCGGGAGCGGCTCGAAGCCAAGTTTATCGAACGGGCGGCCGCGACCGGCAAGCCACGGGGGCTGCGGTGGGTGGACGTCGAGTTTGACGACGACGTGCTCTATGCCCGGGATCGCCGCACGCGGCTGCTCAAGGCGCTCGTCGCCATCGAGGTGAGTTTTGAGGCGGTGGAGGGGGGCGGCATGGAAGTGGTGGTGGCCGTGTCGCGGATTCGAGCAGCGACCGCCGAGTTCCTCCACGACGGCGACCGCTGGGCGACCCAGGGCCGCGTCTACTTCAATCTCGCACCGTCGGCCGCCGTGAAGTATCTGGCCAGCGACCTTGAACTGGTCGCCGAAGAGCACGCCGCTACCCGGGCCTGAGGCCGCTGCGAGTGGAAGCGAGCAGGGTTGTCCGCGCCGAGCGCAAACCCCAGTTTTCTCAAAGCGGTCGGAAGCATGACCGATTTCGTGCCCAGGAGGCATCGATCTTCGGGGATTGCAGCACGAAGAACCGGCCGGAGAAAATCAACTTGCCCCGCGTTAGACCGGGAAAGTCGCGGCTCTGGCCTCAAGGTCAGGCTACCGTGGGAGGCTGACAACCTCTCCGCTGTTTTTGGAGGCGAGCCCGGTCAGCACCACGTCGTCGATAGTCTCGCTAACAAAATGAATCGAACCATCGCACATGGCGACCTGCACGCCACCGCTGTGGTCTGAGAAGAGCGAGGCATTTGCCGTAGTACGGAAATACCCCGACTGCACACCCGAAGCCCCATCGACTGGCGTGGGGTTTACCATCGCGATCGAGGGTGCCATCGGACCGATCGTGATGCAATTCTGTCCCGACGCCCAAGCGCCCCGATAGGCAGTGCCGTAAATGCCACGGCCAGTAATCTCGCAGAGCATCAGGGTCTTTGACAGTCCATCGGTGATGGATTTTAGCGCAGTCGCCTGTGTCAGTCCGCTCGATGCGACGTTCGGGAACACGCCGTTATCTGCCGGATACTCGGTGTTTGTTCCGGGCAGCGGATACCGCGCTGCGTACTGACTTACTCCGCTACAGGCGGCGTAGTCGATGCAGGCAAACCCCTCTCCGGCGGTCGGGTCGATGAAGCCGTTGTTATCCACGTCGCCGATCCTGTTTTCAGAGGTGCGGGTGGGGTGCCGTCGGGAGGTACTCGGGCAGAGATAAAAAGGCAGTATGGTGCTCGTAGCGTTTGCATTGTATTTGCTATTCAACGGCGCTTTTAGGTAGAGCCGGGAGTCTCGCGACGCTATCGACACCGAAGCAACAGCGTCGTTCGTGATCTCGATGTTCTTTTGCTCCATGAACTCGAGGAAGAAAGCGCTCCACGAAATGGCTTTGCTATTCGGGACCTGCAACTGACCTGGCGGAAACCGTTTTTTGGCGGTGGCATAGTTCGTCATCGCCAGACTTATCTGCTTCAGGTTGTTCTGGCAGCTCATTCGCCGCGCCGCCTCGCGGGCCGACTGCACGGCGGGCAGCAGCAGGCCGATCAGCGTGGCGATGATCGCGATCACGACGAGGAGTTCAACAAGCGTGAACCCCTGCAACCGGCGG
>CAJBSQ010000091.1 GCA_903958265.1 uncultured Planctomycetaceae bacterium | reverse complement strand
GCTCTCGAAAAACACGTCGACGCTCGGCCGGAAAAATATCTCTCGGGGCTCCTGGCGGTATTCAAGCGTGCGGGACCTGGTGAGCACCACGTGGTCATTCGTGCCGGCGAGCAGCACGTCGCCGGCGAGCGGCTCCTGGCCCTGTTCGATCACGCGAACCGCGCGGCCGGTGCGATCGCCCAACCACTTGGCCAAGCCGGGGGCGAAGGCGACGTCCACGTGCTGCACCACGATCACCGCCACGTTCCAGTCCTGAGGCAGCGGAAAGAGCAGGTCCGAAATCGCCTTCGGTCCGCCTGTCGAAGCACCGACGACGAGGAGCCTCGGCGGTGTCGACGACGCGACCGCTCGGCGAGCTCGGCGCGGATCGGCTGTGATGCCGACGAGTTTGGCGATCGTGCCGATCTTTTCCACCAGAGCGCCGGCCCCGGTGACCTCGCCGGTCGGGCCGAGCATCGGGGTGTCGACCGCGTCGAGCGCGCCGTAGCCCATGGCGTCGTAGACGAGTGAGATGTTGCCACTGACGGTCGCCGTAACGACGAGGATCGCGCAGGGGGCGGTCGCCATGATCTGCCGCGTGGCCTGAGAGCCGTCCATGTGGGGCATCAGCAGATCCATGAGGATCAAGTCGGGGCGGTCTCGCTTCGCCATCGCGATGGCCTCGACGCCGTCGCTGGCCGTCCACGCCACCACGTGGTCGGGCAGGCTGTCTACGACGCGCCGGAGCGCCTCGCACGCCGCTCGCAGGTCGTTCACGATCCCGATTCGCATGGTCGTTCCTACGCGGTCGCCTCACCGATCAGATCAATGATCGTATCGACGAAGGTCTCGTCGTGGAAACTGCTCTTTGTCAGGTAGCGGTTCGCCCCCGCATCCAGCCCCCGCAGTCGGTCTTCCTCGCGGTCCTTGTAGGAGACGATCACCACGGGAATCTCGCGACGGGCGGGGTCGGCCTTGATCAGCGTGACCAGGCCGATGCCGTCCATCCTCGGCATGTCCACGTCGGTCACGATCAGGTCGTAGTGGGTGCCGCGGATGGCATTCCAGCCGTCCATGCCGTCGACGGCCACGTCGACCGCGAAGCCCCGCGCGTGCAGCAGTTGCCGCTCCAGTTCGCGGACGGTGATGGAGTCGTCGACCACCAGGATCCGCTTCCGCTGCCGGGCCTGCTCGGCCATCCGCTCGAACTCCACTCGCGAGAGCCGGCGGCCCATCAGCACGTTGTCGATCGAGCGGACGAGGTCCTCGACGTCCACGATCAGCACCGGATCGCCGTTTTCGAGGAGCGAGGCACTGTTGACGTCGGGCACCTTGCCGAGCCGCAGGTCGAGCGGGCGAACCTCGAGGTCGCGCTCGCCCAGAAACGCATCGACGATCATGCCGAACTGCTGACCGCGGTCGCTGATCACCACCACGGGCATCGGGTCGGCCGGCGGCGCGGCGGCCGCCTCGAGGATCTGGGCCGCCATCACGAGGCCGATCGATACTCCATCGCGGTCGAAGTACTGCCGCCCCTCGACGGTACGAATGTCTCCCGCCTTACAGAACAGAATCTGGTCGATCCGGGTCAGCGGGAAGGCGTAGGGCTCGCCGCCGATCTGCACCAAGAGCGCCCGGATCACCGACATCGTGATCGGCAGCTGGAGGGTGAAGACGGTCTGGCGACCGGGTTGGGTCGCCACGCGGACGCTGCCGCCAACGCTCTTGACCATGCTCTGGACGACATCCAGCCCCACGCCCCGTCCGGAGATCTCGGTGACCTGATCCTTGGTCGAGAACCCGGGCAGAAAGAGGAACTCGAGAAGTTCCAGTTCGGTGAGCTGGTCAGCCACCTGCCTGGCCACCAGTCCCCGGGTCACCGCCTTGGCCCGCAGGTGTTCGGTGTCGATGCCCCGGCCGTCGTCGGTGAGCGTGATCTGCAGCATGCCGGCTCGGTGCCGGGCCTCGAGGCGGATCGTGCCAGCGGCGGACTTGCCGGCGGCCTCGCGGTCGGCTGGCATCTCGATGCCGTGGTCGAGCGAGTTGCGGATCAGGTGCGACAGCGGCGCCTCGAGCTTGTCGAGGATGTCGCGGTCGACACCCGTCTGATCCCCCTTCACCTCGAACCGCACCTGCTTGCCGAGCGTGCGGGCCACGTCGCGAACCAGCCGCGGAAAGCCCCGGATCCCGTCGGCGAGGGGCCGCATCCGGCTGACGATCACCTCGTGATGCAGCCGGTTGGAGAGGTCTTCGTTGCGGCGGGCGAAGCTCTCGAAATCCTCCACGTGGCGGGTCAGCGTGGCGAGATTCGCGTCGGCTCGTTCGCGGATGGTGGTCAGCATGGCCGTGATCGCCGCAGGCACGGCGACGTCGCCACTTTTGAGCTTCTCGTCGACCGCGGAAATCGCATCGCAGAGGTCGACGTCGCTCGCCCGCAGCTGCAGCAGCGCGTCGACGAAGGGGCGGAGCTGCCTGGTTTCCACGAGTGATTCGCCGGCGAGGCCGACGAGCCTGGTGAGGCTGTCCGCCGAGACCCGGACAACTCGGTCGGCCTGCTCGCCCCCACGCGGCGGCGCGGCGGGGACCGCGGCCGAGGGCAGGGGCTGGCTCACGGTCTGGGGCTGGCTCACGGTCTGGGGTGTGGCCG
>CAJBSQ010000090.1 GCA_903958265.1 uncultured Planctomycetaceae bacterium | reverse complement strand
GCCCCCTGAGTTACCGGGATTGATGCTGGCGTCGGTCTGGATGAGGTCCTCGTATCGCTGGGTGCGGCTCACCTCCACGTTGCGGTGAAGGGCCGAGACGATCCCGCGGGTCACGGTGTGCTCGTAGCCATAGGCGTTGCCCAGCGCCAGCACCGTTTCCCCGATCATCAGGTCGCTCGAGGTGCCGATCGTGGCCACGGGCAGGCATTCGTCGGTGTCGATCTTGATCACGGCCAGATCGGTGCGGGGATCGTGCGACACGAGCGAGGCGGCCGCGGCCTTGCCTGAAGCGAGCGTGACCTCGATTCGGCGAACGCCCTCGACCACGTGGTAGTTGGTGACCGCGTAGCCCCGCGGATCGACCACGACGCCCGTGCCCATGCCATTGACGCGGCGGACCTCGCCATCGCTGCCGTCGTCAGCGCCACCGACCAGCTTCTGGCCGTGGATGTTGACCACCGAGTCACGCTGCGACTCGATCGCCAGCACGATGGCCGTCCGCCGCGACTCGGCGCGGGAGGCAGGCGGCAGGGCGGCGGCGGCAAGTGCCGTGATCGTCGCCAGGAATGCCGTCGAACGCCGCATGCAGGACTGTCTCCCCAACCCCCGTGGTGACGCCCCACACCAGTGCCGCATCCCCACAGGAACAGCATCGGCCGGGGCAGGGCGGTGATCCACCGGTGGGGCGTCAGACCGCACACCTTCCCAGGGAATCAGGTGGATCCGGGGCCTGCGGCCGCCAGACGCAAAGACCTACGGCCGCCGCCAAACAAATTCATGTTTCGCGGTCGGCGTCTGGGGGCCTTCCGGTCGCCCCGATCAGCAGCGGGAGGAGCTGGAGCAGCAGAAACAGGCCGAGCGCGCCGAGCACGATCGCGGGCCACGAGTCGGCGATGGTTCCCACCAGCGACCAGCCAAACTCGCGGGCCACGCCGGCAGCCAGCGTGGCAAAAATAATGACCATCAGGGCCAGCATGATCAGACCGCATCCCAGCGACGCCATCGTGCCGCGAAACGTCCCCATCTCCGTGAACTCTTCGCGGTGGAGGTCGATCGACCTGCCCCGGGCGAGACTCCGCGGCACGGTCTCCGCCAGTTCGATCGCCCGGGCCGCATCGGCCCAGGTGGCCGCCGGGAGCGCTGCGGCAGGTTCGGTCGCGTTGCCCCGTGCGGCGTCGAGCATGCCGAGCACTGTCGCACCCCGATCGAAGTTCGCCCGGTCGGCACCAACGCCCGCCCAGGTCCACGGCCTCGATGCATCGTCGGGGGCCTCGATCACAATCGAGCCCTGCGTTGCCTGGAGCCGGATCGTCAGCCCGGGATCACCGGCCGGGGCTACCTGCCAGCGGACGGGCAGCTGCGTGGGGCCGGTGAGCCCGACGGCAAGCGTGCTCCAGGCAGAGTCGGGGTCGGGGCCGCCAAGCGTGGAGAGCCTTGCCGGATCCCCGGCGAGGGCCCGCACGAGGTCGGCGTCGCGGGAGAGTTGGGCCAGCACGGTGGTTCGCGAACGGTCGATCAGCCGGCGCTCGAAGTGGAGCGACTCCACCGTGCCGAGGTCGCCGACCCCGGCGAGGGTGGCAGCGATCACCTCCTGCAGCCGCATGATGAACGGGTGCAGTCGATCCGGCAGGCAGGGCACCAGCAGGCTGCCGGTGTCGCGGCGGATCATGTCGAGTTCATAGGCCCAGAGCATCGACAGTTCGAGCGGCTGGGCGAGCACCAGCGGCCGGCCCGCCTGAACAAGCGTGCGGACGGCCTGGGCCCGCGAGTCGTCCCAGCCGTCGGCGCCGACGAGCACCGCGTCGCAGACGGCGGCGTCGAGCAGGCGATCCCAGCTGCCCAGCGGAGGCACCTGGAGCCCGCCCAGCGAGCCCTCGGGCACATCGAAGCCGGCCACGAGCCGGTCACCCCGGCGGACGGCGGCGGCGGCAACCTCGGCGATCCTCGCGTCGCTGCCCAGAAGTCCAAGGCGCATCATGGTGAAATGGTGGTTTCAGAGACTGCGGGGTCAGCCAGTGGGCCCTGTTCGACGGCGCCGGCCACCGTTATAGAGGATCATAGGCAGGGAGAGCGGATCGTAGGCAGAATGCCGCCACCCGCCTCGGGAACACCACGCACGGAACACCATGCACGCCGAACTGATCGCCATCGGAGACGAGCTCACCTCGGGCCAGCGGCTCGACACCAACAGCCGCTGGATGGCCGCGGAACTGGGGGTGCTCGGGATCCCGGTGACCTTCCACACCACGGTCAACGACACGATCGAAGCCGGGCTCGAGGCGTTTCGGCTGGCCGCCGGCCGCGCCGCGATCGTGGTGGTGACGGGGGGGCTCGGGCCGACGGCCGACGACCTCACCCGCGACGTGCTCGCGGCGGCCGCGGGCGTGCCCCTCGACCTCTCGGAGGCCGCCCTGGTGGCCGTGGAGTCGCGGTTCGTCCGCCGCGGGATGCCGATGCCGGAGTCGAACCGGCGGCAGGCCCTCTTTCCCCGGGGCAGCCGCATCATTCCCAATCCCGACGGCACCGCGCCGGGGATCGACGTGGACATCCCGCGGGTCGGCGGCCAGTGCCGGATCTTCGCGCTGCCCGGGGTGCCCTCCGAGATGAAGACGATGTGGCGGGCGACCGTCGAACCGGCGCTCGTAGCGATGCTCCCTGAGCGGGCCACGATCGTGCAGCGGCGGATCAAGTGCTTTGGCGCAGGGGAGAGCGCGATCGAGTCGATGCTGCCCGACCTCGTCCGCCGCGGGCGAGACCCGCTCGTGGGCATCACGGCGCACGAGGCGACGATCACCCTGCGGATCGCCGCGCGGGGCCGCGACGAGGCGGACTGCCTCGCGAAGATCGCGCCGACAGAGGCCACGATCCGGCAGTGCCTGGGAACGATCGCCTACGGCGTGGAGGACGACGAGATCGAGGACGCTGCGGTGGCGGCGGTGGCAGCCCGCGGTGGCACGCTGGCCTCGAGCGAGATCGGTACGGCCGGCCGGGTGGCGGCCCTGCTCGCGGAGGCAGGCATGCGGCGACTCGCGGCGGCGGAGGTCTACCGCGGCGGCGACGTGCTGCCGGCCGGGTCACTCGACGTGCGGGCAGCGGCAGCGGCGATTCGCCGGGAGCGGGTGGCAGCCTGTGGGCTCGCGGTCGGGCCGGTGCGACCGGCGGCCGAGGGTCGGCAGGCGGTCGAGATCGCCGTCGCCGACGACGCGGGCGTGGACGTCGTGGAGCACGTGTTTGGCGGCGGGCCCGATCTCGCCCGATCGCGAGCCGCCAAGACGGCTATCAATCTGGTGCGCCTGCGGATGCTGGGCCGGGAGGGACCGGTATGACCGTGGACACCGCCCAGGCGGCAAATCGCCGGACGCTGCTGTTGGTCGCGGGCTTCGTGGCCCTCGTGGGCCTGATTGCCTGGCCCTCGTTCGTGGGACGGATGCAGTACGCCCGCACCCGGGCGGAGATCGCGGCCATCCGCGACGCAGCTTCCGGGGCGGAACTTTCGGCGGTCGGCAAACTCTTCACCACGCTTCCCCGGCTGATCGGTCCGGCGGTGGTCAACGTCACCTCCCAGCGGCGGATGGTCTCGGTCGCCGATGAAATTGCGGCCCTCCGCGGGTTCACACCGGCGGGGGTGACCGACGAGGTGGTGGGCTCCGGCGTGATCATCGAGAAAGACGGCGTGATCGTGACCAACTACCACGTCGTCGCCAACAGCGATGAGATCGTCGTCACGCTCGCCGACGGTCAAGACTTCCAAGCCCGGCTCGTGGGATACGATCCCGCTAGTGATCTGGCGGTGCTGCGGATCGATACACCGCACGACCTGCCCACGGCGATCTGGGGCGACAGCGACACCGTGGAAGTGGGAGAGATGGTGTGGGCGATCGGCAATCCGTTCGGCCTCGATCGCACGCTCACCTACGGGATCGTCAGTGCGGTGGGCCGCCGCGGCGTGCTCGACAGCCCGTACCAGGAGTTTCTGCAGACCGACGCCTCCATCAACCCGGGCAACTCGGGGGGGCCGCTGGTCGACGTGCACGGCAGGATCATGGGGATCACGACGGCCATCGTGGGCAAAGATTACTCGGGCATCGGCTTCGCGATCCCGAGCAACACGGCCCGCGCGGTGAGCCTCGCGATCCTCGAGAGCGGCTACGTGGAGCGGGGCTACGTCGGGATGGCGCTGCGGGCGTCGGGGCCGGCGGAGTTTGGCGTGCTCGTGGCGGCGGTCGAGCCGAAGTCGCCGGCCGAAGTCGCCGGCATCCGGCCGGGAGACCTCGTCGTGTCGTTCGACGGCGAGCCCGTGGCGGAACCGGCAGCGCTGGTGCTGCACCT